>CAZPOS010000009.1:0-1093 GCA_964588065.1 uncultured Reyranella sp. | reverse complement strand
GCGTGGTCTTGCCGGCGCCGTTGGGGCCCACCAGCCCCGCCTTCTCCCCCTTCTGGAGGCCCATCGACGCGTCGATGAACAGGATCTGGTGGCCGTTCTGCTTGCTGATGTTGTCGAGGCGAATCATGGGGGCGTTGCTGGCGGGAATGCGGCGTCGATGCAAGCCGGAGCGGAACGGCCTCGTTGCGGCCGATTGTCCTCTGCCGCACCAGCGCCGACACCTCGACTTTCGTCGGAGGAATACTTCAATTCCGCCGGCGCTTCACCATATGTGAAATATGACCCACGACGATACGCAAGGTCGCGCACCCGCGGATCGCGAGGCCAAGCGACTCGCGCGCCAGAACCGTAAGGCGCAGAGGAAGATGCAGCGCCGGGCCGAGAACGCTCCCGTCGCGGCCGAGAGCGATCAGCCGAGGCGACCGCGCGTGCGCGCTGCCCCCTCTGCCAGTCCCATCGGCCCGCTCGCCAGGCGCGTCGGTCGCGTCGGCGGGAACATGGTTCTGAGCGGATCATGAAAATGCTGCTGGGGGCCGTGCTGCGCCGCTAGGCCGTTGCACGTTTCGATTGGCGACGGAGGTCGCCCTTGCAGCGCTCGGAGCAGGTCTTCACCTGCTCCCAGTCGCGCGCCCATTTCTTGCGCCAGGCGAAGGGGCGGCCGCAGGCGGCGCAGGTCTTCTGCGGCAGGGTCGACTTGGTGTAGCGCTTCGCGGTCACAGGCTTTCCGCTCACAGGGTGGCCAGGAAGGTGGCGGCGCTGTCGGCGATGCGCTGGCGTTCGTCCGCTGGAAACTTGTCGTAGGTGCGGACCATCTGCGCCATGCGCGGGTTGTTGCCGATCTTGCCGCGATGGCGGGAGATGAAGTCCCAGTAGAGCGCGTTGAAGGGGCACGCCTTGGGGCCCGTGCGCTGCTTCACCTCGTGCCGGCAACCCTTGCAATAGTCGGACATGCGGTCGATGTAGGCGCCGCTCGCCGCGTAGGGCTTTGACGCGAGCAGGCCGCCGTCGGCGAACTGGCTCATGCCCACCGTGTTGGGCAGCTCGACCCATTCGTAGGCGTCGGCATAGACCGTCAGATACCATTCGTGCAGTT
>CAZPOS010000008.1:16257-49303 GCA_964588065.1 uncultured Reyranella sp. | reverse complement strand
TCGATCAGCACCTGCATGCCGAGATAGGTCATGTCCCAGCGGCGGTCGGTCAGCGTCTGCTCGAGCAGGTTCTTGAGCGAATCGGTGATCGGGTAGGCCGCCTTGAACTTCTCGTGGATCAGGCGCTTGTAGCTCTCGACGTGGCGCGCCTCGTCCATCACCTGCGTCGCGGCATAGAACTTGGCGTTCATGTCCGGCACGGTGTTGACGATCTTGGCGGTGGCGATCAGCGCGCCCTGCTCGCCGTGCATGAACTGCGAGATCGAATTGGCCTGCAGATGCAGCCGGAGCCAGCTGCGCTCCTTGTCGGTCATCCTGTTCCAGTGATCGGTGCCGTAGATCGAGATCGCCTCGTCCTTCAGCTCCATCGGATTGTCGGGATTGAGCTCCAGCGACCAGTCCAGCCGCGTGCTGGCGTCCCACTGCTGCTGCTTGCCCTTCTCGTAGAGCTCGAGGAGCGGCGCCGAACCGTCGTCGTATTCCCAGTTGAACTGGAGGTCGGTCGCGCCGTCGAAGACCCACTGCGTCACGTCGACGGGCAGCGCGTAGATCCGTTGCGTGGTCATGGCATCACCCTCCCGGGGCGGATTCTGGCTCTTGCTTGCCGAAAAGATGACGCCTCGTTCACGTATTGGCAAGCCCCCGCTCAGGGCTGGAGCCGGTAGCCTCCACGGTCGGTGACCAGGATCGCGGCGCTGGCCGGGTCCTTCTCGATCTTCTGGCGCAGGCGGTAGATGTGGGTTTCCAGGGTATGCGTCGTCACGCCGGCATTGTAGCCCCAGACCTCGTTCAGCAGGATGTCGCGGGCGACCGGCCGGTCGCCGGCCCGGAACAGGTACTTCAGGATCGACGCTTCCTTGTCGGTCAGGCGGACCTTCTTCTTTCCGCCCTTCTCCATCAGCAACTTGCCTGCAGGGTGGAATTCGTAGGGTCCGATCGACATGACCGCGTCCTCGCTGCGCTCGTGCTGGCGCAGGTGGGCACGCAGGCGCGCCAGCAGGACGTTGATCCGGAAGGGCTTGGTCACGTAGTCGTTGGCGCCGGATTCCAGCCCCAGAATGGTGTCGGCATCGCTGTCGGCGGCGGTCAGCATGATGATGGGCGCCCGCACCCCCTCGCGCCGCATCAGCTTGCACAGCTCGCGGCCGTCCATGTCGGGCAGGCCGATGTCGAGCAGGATCGCGTCGTAGTGGGCCAGTTTGGCCTTCTCCAGCCCTTCCGCCGCGGTGCTGACCTGGATGGTGGTGAAACCATCGTAGAGATCGAGCTGCTCGGCGAGCACCGTGCGCAGCGCCTGATCGTCGTCGACCAACAGGATCTTCTTGCCACGATTGTTCACGGACATGCGTTCTTTACCTGTCAGCCATCTCGAAATTCACTCTATCCGGTACGATCTGGGCACAAAAGTGGTTCACTTCGGCGAAATCCCGTGGCGTGATACCAAGAGTCATGAATTCCAACCCGGCCCATTCCCGCAGCGCGGCTGCAGTCGCTTCCGTCGAACGCGCCATGGCGGAGCTTCGCCGCGGCGGAATCGTCGTCCTGCGCGGCGAGGACGGCGCCGGCGGCCTGGTGATCGCGGCCGAATCCTGCGGGCCGCGCGCCCTGCAACGGCTGCAGGGCCTCGCCCAGAACCCGCCGGTCCTGGTCACGACGCGCCGCCGCGCCGAGGCGATCGGCATGGAAATCCCCCCCCATATCGCGGGCGGCATGGGCGAAACCAACAAGCCGATCACCATCGACCTGCCGGAAGGCGTTCCGGTCGACGTCATCCTGCGCCCCCACGAGAGCGACCGGACCGGCCGTCACGTCGCTCTGCGCCACCTGTCCCGTCCCGTGGCCAGCCACGCGCCCGGCATCGCGCAGGCCGCGATCGAGCTCGCCAAGCTGTCGCGCCTGCTGCCGGCCGTCGTCCTCGGGCCGCTGACCCGCGATCCCGGCAACAAGCGCCGCGATTGGGCGCGCGAGCAGGATCTCGTCTATGTCGAGGCGGCCGACGTCTCGTCGTACGAGGAGACCGCCTCGCGGACGCTGCAGCAGGTCGCGCAGGCGCACGTGCCGCTCGAAGGGGCCGAGAATGCCCGCATCCTCGCGTGGCGCCCCAGCGACGGCGGCAAGGAACATCTCGCCATCGTCGTCGGCGAGATCGATCCGACCGAGCCGGTCCTGATCCGCCTGCACTCGGAATGCTTCACCGGCGACCTGCTGGGGTCGCTGCGCTGCGATTGCGGCGTCCAGCTGCGCTCGGCCATCGCCGAGATCGCCCGCCAGGGATCGGGCGTCCTGCTCTACCTGGCGCAGGAAGGCCGCGGCATCGGCCTCGTCAACAAGCTGCGCGCCTACGAGCTGCAGGATGACGGGTTCGACACGATCGACGCCAACGAGCAACTCGGCTTCGACGCCGACGAGCGGATCTATGCGCCCGCCGCCACCATGCTGTCGCGCATGGGCATCCAGCGCGTGCGGCTGATGACCAACAATCCCGAGAAGATCGCCCAGCTCGAGCGCTACGGCATCGAGGTCGCGGCGCGGGTCCCGCATTCGTTCCCGTCCAACGGGCACAACGAGAATTACCTGCGTACCAAGGCAGAACGAGCAGGCCACCTGCTCTAATAACGACGACCGGAGGAAACAATGACCAAGGTGAGTCGCCGCGTTTTCGCGGCTGGCAGTGCTGCGTTCGCATTCTCCCCTTACATCGCAAATGCCCAGAAGAAGTACGACCCGGGCGTGACCGACAAGGAGATCAAGCTCGGCCACACCAATCCCTATAGCGGGCCGCTCTCGGCCTACGGCACGATCGGCAAGGCCATCGCGGCCTACTGGACGATGGTGAACGACCAGGGCGGGATCAACGGCCGCAAGATCAACTTCATCACCTACGACGATGGCTTCTCGCCGCCCAAGACCGTCGAGATGGTCCGCAAGCTGGTCGAGGACGACAAGGTCTTTGCAATCTTCCAGCTGCTCGGCACGCCGACCAACACGGTGGTGCACAAATACCTGAACCAGAAGAAGGTGCCGCAGCTGTTCGTCGCAACCGGCGCCTCCAAGTGGGGCGATCCGAAGAACTATCCGTGGACGATGGGCTGGCAGCCCGACTACCACACCGAAGGCGCGATCTATGCCAAGCACGTGCTGGCCAGGCACAGGGACAATCTCAAGGACCTGCGCATCGGCATGATTTACCAGAACGACGATTCCGGTAAGGACTATGTCGGCGGCTTCCTGGCCGGCCTCGGCAAGGAGAACGAGAAGTACGTCACCGCCAAGGTGAGCTACGAAGTCACCGATCCGACCGTCGACAGCCAGATCATCCAGATCAAGAGTTCGGGCGCCAACGTCTTCTTCAACGACTGCGCGCCGAAAGCGGCGGCACAGGCCATCCGCAAGGTCGCCGACCTCGGCTGGAAGCCCGACCACTATCTCGCCAACGTCTCCGCCTCGGTGGCGGCCGTGCTGAAGCCCGCCGGCTTCGACAACAGCAAGGGCATCATCACCGCCGCCTATCTCAAGGACGCCACCGACAAGCAATGGGTCAACGACGCGGACTACAAGGAATGGGACGCGTGGATGAAGAAGTACCTGCCCGACGCCAACCCGGCCGACTCGGGCAACGTCTATGCCTATGCCGTCTCCTCGACGATGCGGCACTGCCTCACCGCCTGCGGCGACCAGCTCACGCGCGAGAACCTGATGAAGCAGGCCGCCAGCATGAAGAACCTCGAGGTTCCCCTGCTGCTGCCCGGCATCCGCATCAACACCAGCCCGACCGACTTCTATCCCATCCAGTCGGTCCGGCTCTCGGCCTTCAACGGCGAGACCTGGGCGTTGTTCGGGGACGTGCTGAGCAACGAGGGCGCCTGAACCGACCCCGTACCGCCGTAACCTCTTCGCGGTGGACTGGCATGGCGGATGCTTCGTACGGTCGATGACCGACCGGAGCCGCCCTCGATGCCGTCCAGACTGACCCGACGCCGCGCCCTCCTCACTGCGGCGGGCGCATCCGCCCTGGCGGCGGCGGCCTACGGATCGGCCCACACGGCGTCCAGAACCGCCCAGAGCCTGCCGCGTGGCGCCCGGTTTCCCGACGGCTTTCGCTGGGGCACCGCGACTTCCTCCTATCAGGTCGAGGGCGCCGCCTGGGAGGACGGGCGCGGCGCCTCGATCTGGGACACCTTCACGCGGGAGCCCGGCCGCATCCGCGACGGCTCGACCGGCGACGTCAGCGTCGACCACTATCGTCGCTACAAGGAAGACGTGGCGCTGATGAAGTCGATGGGCGCGCGCACCTATCGCTTCTCGATCGCCTGGCCGCGCGTCTTCCCCGACGGCACGGGCAAGGCCAATCCCAACGGCCTCGATTTCTACGATCGCCTGGTCGACGCGCTCCTCGCCGCCGGCATCGAGCCCTACGCGACGCTCTATCACTGGGATCTGCCGCAGGCGCTGCAGGATCGCGGCGGCTGGGAATCGCGCGACACCGCCCAGGCCTTCGGCGACTACGCGGCCCACGTCGCGGAACGGCTGACCGACCGCGTGCGCCACGTGTTCACGATCAACGAGATGCAGACCTTCGTCGAACAGGGCCACGACACCGGGAACTTCGCCCCGGGCCTCAAGCTGCCGCCCGACCGGCTGAACCAGGTGCGTCACCATGCGGTGCTGGCACATGGCCTTGCCGTGCAGGCGGTGCGCGCCAGCGGACGGCGCGGCACGAAGGTGGGGCCCGCCGAGAACATCGCCACGGCGCTGCCGGCGGTCGAGACGGTCGAGAACATCAGGGCCGCCGAACGGGCGACGCGCGAACTGAACGCGCCCTATCTCACGGTGATGATGGAGGGTCGTTACACGGACGCCTATCTCGCGAAAGCAGGCCGCGACGCCCCACGCTTCACCGATGCGGAACTCAAGATCATTTCCGCCAAGGTCGATTTCGTCGGCCTCAACGTCTATGCGCCCAGTCAGTACGTGGTGGCGAGCGGGGCGGCGCCGGGCTTCACGCCGGTGCCGTTCCCGTCGTCGCATCCCCACATGGCCTCGTCGTGGCTCCTGCTGGGCCCGGAGGCGCTCTACTGGGCGCCGCGCCATGCGGCGCGCCTGTGGCAGGTGAAGGACATCTTCATCACCGAGAACGGCGCGTCGGCGGCGGACGAGCCGGTCGCCGACGGCAAGGTCTACGACGTCGATCGCGTGATGTATCTGCGGAACTGCCTGATGCACCTGCAGCGCGCGACGGCCGAGGCCGTTCCGGTGCGCGGATACTTCCTGTGGAGTCTGCTCGACAATTTCGAATGGGCCGACGGTTACGCGACCCGGTTCGGTCTCGTCCATGTCGACTACGCCACGCAGAAGCGAACGCCCAAGCTCAGCGCCGAGTTCTATCGCGAGGTAATTTCGCGCAACGCGTTGGCGTGAGTGCGAGCAAATCGCAGGCCATAAAACAGGGTTGATCGATGGGAGGCGATAATAGGATTTCGTTTCCGCGACGATTGCGAAACTTGGAAACATTTTCCGTACACGAAAGCATCGGCCTCCAATATTAGAATTCCTGACGTGCCGCCTATGCCAATATGGACATACGCTCTGAACGGCGAAGGGGAATGAAATGAAGCTGCCCGTAGCGACGCTCGACCATGTGGTCATCAACGCCCGCAACGACATGGATCATGCGGCCGACGTCTATACGCGCCTCGGCTTCTCGCTCACCGAGCGCGGCTATCATTCACTGGGCTCGATGAATCACCTCGCCATGTTCGGCACCGACTATCTCGAGCTGATCGCGATTCCCAAGGACGCGACGTCGGGGCGCCTGGATCTGCTCACCTTTCCCTTCGGACTGAACGGTCTCGTCTTCGGTGCGGAAGATTCCGCCGTCACCTACGAGGCGCTGAGCAAGGCGGGCGTACCGGTCGATCCGCCGGTCGAGTTCACCCGGCCCGTCAAGATCGGGAGCGAGATGCGCGACGCACGCTTCCGCACGGTCCGCATGAAGGCGGGCGTCGTTCCGTACGGCCGTGTCTATTACTGCCATCACTTCACGCGCGACGTCGTGTGGCGCGACGAGTGGCGCCATCATGCCAACGGCACGGTCGCGATCGTGCGCTTCCTGATCGTCGAGCCCGATCCCGCGGCGGCATCCAAGCTCTACGCCGACATGTTCGGACCGGAAGCGGTGCGCGACATCAAGGGCGGCAAGTCGGTCGTGGTCGGCAATTCGAGGGTCGACATCGTCACCGAGGACGAGCTGAAGGCGCAGTTCGGGGATGCCGTGCCGGATGCGGAAGGCCGCAGGGCCTACATGGCCGGCCTCACTTTCCGCACGCTGTCGGCGGCGAAGGCGGCACGTGCCTTGCAGGACGGCGGCATCGGCGGTGTGACGCAGAGTGCGGGCCGGGTGGTCGTGCCGGCCCGGGAGGCCTTGAACGCGGTGCTGGAGTTCATCGAATAGGCTGAGGGACGATCTTGGGGGGCTGCTGGGGAGCGGCCCGAGAAGGGAACCATGGAATATTACGATTGCTTCGCGGCAAGCTACGCGAACGCGCGCGCGAAGTTTCTCAAGGCGGCCACGGCCGCGCAGGGCGAGGTGCGCTCGTTTCTGCACCCCACGAAGAAAGCCCCCGATGGCGGCCCGCTGGCGATCGACGTCGCCTGCTTCGGCGACCGCAAGGCGGCACGACAGGCGCTGTTCCTGAGCGGCACGCATGGGCAGGAGGGCTTCTCGGGCTCGGCGGTGCAGATCGGCTGGCTGAACGCGGGCGGAGCGGCGCGTCTGCCGGCCGGGCTCGGCGTGGTGCTGGTGCACGGCCTCAACCCCTATGGTTTCGCGCATTTCACGCGCACGACCGAGAACAACGTCGATCTCAACCGCAACTTCATAGATCGCGAGGCCGGCCCGGCGCCCGCCAACCCGCACTACGAAACCCTCCACACCGACCTGCTGATCCGCGAATGGACAGACGCGGAGAACGAGCGGATCGCCGGCGTGCTCCACCGCTTCGCCGAGAGCAAGGGACGCGACGTGCTGTTCGACACGCTGGCGCGCGGCCAGTACGCGCATCAGGACGGGCTGATGTTCGGCGGCAAGGACCGCGAATGGTCCAACCGAACGCTGGAGACCATCGTCGCCGAAACGCTGGCCGATGCCGAGCGCGTCGCCTTCATCGACTGGCACACCGGCATCGGTGAGTACGGCAAGCCGTTCTTCCTCTGCTTCAACGATCCCGCCGGCCCGCTGTTCGCGCGCGCCTGCGACTGGTGGGGCAAGGAGAATGTTGACGGCGTGCGGCCGCACGGCATGGAGCGGCCGAACTATACCGGCCTCGTCTTCCACGGCGTGCAGCGGTTCCTCGGCACCCGCGACATGTGCGGCGCGGTGATCGAGTTCGGCACGCGCGGCGTCAACATGCGCCGCGTGCTGCGGCTGGACCAGTGGCTGCGACGGCAGCACGGACTCGATCCCGACGTGCGCGCCACCCTGCAGGCCGACATGATGGATGCCTTCTGCCCGTTCGACGGCCAATGGCGCCAGGACACGCTCGCCTACGGGCTGAAGCTCACCGACCAGGCACTTTCGGGACTCGCAGCATGGTGACGATCAAGTACGACAATCAGGGCGATGCGATCTCGCGCGACGTGCCGCCGGACAGCCTGGCGCTGATCGACGAAGGCGGCAACGGCAGCGAGCGCCGCTATACCTACGCGGACCTGCTGCGCCTGAGTGGCGCCGTGGCGCGCGGACTGCTGAAGCGCGGCCTGCAGCGCGGCGACCGGGTGGCGATCCTGTCGGCCAACCGCGCCGAGTTCCTGCTGACTTTCCTCGGTACGATGCAGGCCGGTCTGGTCTCCGTGCCGGTGAACTACAAGCTGCCGGCCGAGACGGTCGGCTATGTCGTGGGCGACTGCGACGCCAAGCTGGTGATCGGCGACGATGCGCGCTTGCCGCTGGCGCCCGACGATGTGCCCAAGCTCTCCTTCGACCGGGACTTCGAGAGCCTCCTGGACGAGGGACCTTTCACCCCCGTCCCGATGAAGCCCGAGGAACCGGCGATGTTCCTCTACACGTCGGGCTCGACCGGCCGTCCCAAGGGCGTCGTGCTGTCGCACTATTCGCATCTCTGGGCGATCAGCCAGAGGGTGCGGCGGCCGGCGCCGAGCGGCCAGCGCGCGCTCGTGGCGGCGCCGCTCTATCACATGAACGGGCTGGCGATGTGCCAGACCACCTTCTCGCACGGCGACACCGTGGTGCTGCTGCCGCAGTTCACGAGCCGGGGCTACATCGAGGCGGCCGCCAAGCATCGCGTCGCCTTCCTGACCTCGGTGCCGACCATGATCGCGATGATGCTGCGCGAGCGCGAGCTGCTGGCCGGCGCCGATCTCTCGGCCGTCGAGGCCGTGCGCATGGGCTCCGCGCCCGTTACCCAGTCGCTGATCGACCAGGTGCACGCGGTGTTCCCGAAGGCCGTGGTCAGCAACGGCTACGGCACCACCGAGGCTGGCCCCGTCGTGTTCGGCCCGCATCCCGAGGGCCTGCCGCAGCCGGTCCTCTCGACCGGCTATCCGCATCCCGAGGTCCAACTCCGCCTCGTGCGCGACGGACAGGAAGTGCAGGACGAAGGCGAGCTCCAGATGAAGTGCGGCGCGCTGATGACGCACTATCACAAGCTGCCGGCCAAGACCGCCGAGGTCATGACGCCGGACGGCTATTACCGCACCAGCGACGTCTTCCGGCGCGACGCGAACGGCTTCTTCTATTTCGTCGGTCGCGTCGACGACATGTTCGTGTGCGGCGGCGAGAACATCTATCCCGGCGAAGTGGAGAAGATGCTGGAACGGCATCCCGGCATCCACCAGGCGGCCGTGATTCCCGTGCCCGACGAACTCAAGGGCCACAAGCCCATCGCCTTCGTCGTCAAGGCGGCCGGTGCCGAACTCGACGAGCAGGCGGTGAAGACCTATGCGCTGGCCAATGCGCCGGCCTACCAGCATCCGAGACGGGTGCTGTTCGTCGACGAGATGCCGCTCGCCGGCACCAACAAGATCGACAAACGCGTTCTCGCAAAGCAGATCCCAACTGGAGAAGTATAAAAATGAAAGCAGCCGTCGTCCGTGAACATGGTGGACCGGACCGCCTCGTCTTCGAAACCAGCTTCCCCGATCCGACGCCCGGCGAGGGCGACGTCATCGTCGCGGTGAAGGCCTCGTCGCTGAACTATCACGACGTCTTCACCCGCCGCGGCATGCCGGGCATCAAGGTGCCGATGCCGGCGATCATGGGTCTCGACGTGGCCGGCGAGATCGCGGAAGTCGGTCCCGGCGTCACGGGCTGGAAGAAGGGCGATCGCGTCCTGGTCGATCCGATCAACCGGGTCGAAGGCGGCCTGATGGGCGAGACGGTCCATGGCGGCCTCGCCGAACTCTGCAAGGCGCGCGCCCACCAGCTGATCAAGATTCCCGACGGCGTGAGCTATGCCGATGCCGCGGCGCTGCCCGTGGCCTACGGCACGGCGCTGCGCATGATGGTCACCAACGGCCACATCGCGAAGGGCGAGAAGGTCCTGATCCTCGGCGCCTCGGGCGGCGTCGGTGTCTGCTGCCTGCAGCTCGCCAAGCTGGCCGGCTGTGAAGTGATCGCCTGCGCCGGCACCGACGCCAAGGCCCAGCGCCTGGCCGAACTCGGCGCCGACAAGACGATCAACTACATCGAGAAGGATTTCATGAAGGAAATCTTCGCGATGTACGGCAAGCCGACGCGGCGCGGCAACGGCACCGACCAGGGCGTCGACGTCGTCGTCAACTACACCGGCGGCGACACCTGGGTGCCGTCGCTGAAGACGTTGAAGGTCGGCGGGCGTCTGCTGACCTGCGGCGCCACGGCAGGCTACGCCCCGACCGAGGACATCCGCTTCATCTGGACCTTCGAGCTCAAGATCCTGGGTTCCAACGGCTGGATGCGCAGCGACATCGAGAAGCTGCTGGAGCTGGTGCAGAGCGGCAAGCTCAAGGTCCTCGTCGACAAGGTCTTTCCGCTCGCCGAGGCGCGCGAGGCGCTGCGCGTGATCGAGGACCGCGAAGTGTTCGGCAAGATCGTGGTGGCGCCATGAGCGACACGCTGCAGCCGCTGAGCGACGCCGAACTGCAGGCGATGCTCGATCATTCGCCGTTCATCTCCTTCCTCGGTCTCAAGGTCACCGAGGCGGACCCGGCGAAGGAACGCGTCACGATGGAATGCGAGATGCGCCCCGAGTTCGAGCGCGGCAAGGGCACGGGCCAGTGGCACGGCGGCCCGATCGCCGCGGTGATCGACACGGTCGGCGACTATGCGCTGATCATGGCGCTGCGCCGCGGCCTGCCGACCATCAACTTCCGCGTCGACTATCTGCGGCCCGCGATCAAGACCAAGCTGATCACGACCGCCACGGTGCGCCGCAACGGCAAGAGCGTCGGCATCGTCGATGTCGACGTCTTCAACGACAAGATGGTCCTGCTGGCGATCGGCCGTGCGACCTATTCGACGCTGCAGGCTTAGACCACACGGTATGAAGTTTGCTTCGTCTGACGTGGGAATTGGGGAACGGAGGGTGTCATGACGATCAAGGTTTCACGCCGCGTGTTTGGCGCGGGCGTCTTCGCCGCCGGTCTGGTCGGCACATCGGGAGGCTCGTTCGCACAGGGCACGCCGAAGCGCGGCGGCACCCTGGTGGCGACGTGGGGCGGCGGCGAGCCGCAGGCCTGCTACGTGCCGGCCGGCGGCGGCTCGAGCCCGACCTTCTCTTCGTCGAAGCTCTTCGAGCGGCTGGCCAAGCGCAACATGGACGGCACGTTCGAGGGCGTACTGGCCGAATCGTGGAAGCCGGCGGCAGACTTCAAGTCCTACACCGTGAAGGTTCGCAAGGGCGTTAAGTTCCATGACGGCAAGGACATGACGGTCGACGACGTCGTCTATTCCGTCAGCGAGATCTGGAAGAAGTATGCGGTCGCATCGGCGCTCACCGACTTCGTCGGCATCGAGTCGCCGGACGCCGAAACGGTGGTCTTCAAGTACAACAATCCGACGCCGGAGTTCTTCTTCGCCTCGACGCTCTGCTCGCCGGTCGCCTACATCGTGCCGAAGCATGTCTATGCGGGCAGCGATCCGGTCACCAATCCGGCGAACAATGCGCCGATCGCCACTGGTCCCTGGAAGTTCAAGGAGTGGGTGCGCGGAAGCCACTTCGAATACGTGAAGAACGAGAACTACTGGAAGAAGGACGAGCCCTATCTCGACCGGCTGATCATCCGCTACGTGCGCGATCCGGCGGGTCGCGCCGCGGCGATGGAGGCGGGCGACATCCATATCGGCGTGTTCAATCCCGTCGCACCGCCCGACATCAAGCGCCTGACGGGAACCGGCAAGTTCGTGGCCACGCCCAAGGGCTACGAGGAAGCGGTCTGGTCTACGACGCTCGAGTGCAACATGCGCAATCCGGTGTTCGCCAAGCGCGAGGTCCGGCAGGCCATGTTCCACGCCATCAATCGCGAGTTCATCGCCAAGACGGTCTACTACGGCTACGCGCGGCCGGGCACGAGCCCGATCTACTCCCCCAACAAGGAGTTCTACACCGCCGACGTGTTCAAGACCGGCTTCGACCCGAAGAAGGCAGCCGCGCTGCTCGACGCGGCCGGCTTCCCGAAGAAGGGCGACGGCAAGCGTTTCACCCTGAACCTGCTTTCGGCGGGCTGGTTCCAGGAGAACGGCAAGGTCGGCGCCTATGTGAAGCAGGCACTGGAGGATGTCGGCGTCGGCATCAACCTCACGGTTCCGGATCGGCCGACCTCCCTCAAGCGCATCTACACCGACTACGACTACGACCTGGCGATCTCCAACCAGGCCAATCCGTCGGAGCCGGTGCCCTCGACCACGCAGTACTTCACGACCGACGGAATCCTGAAGGGCGTGCCGTTCCGTAACGCCTCGGGCTACTCCAACCCGGACGTCGACAAGCTGGTCGCCAGCATCAAGGTCGAGACCGACCCGGCCAAGCGCAAGGCGCTGGTGGTCGAGTTCCAGAAGATCATCGCCCAGGAAGCCCCGCTCCTGCCGCTGGTCGAACTGGAATCGATCACCCTGGCCAGCACCAAGGTTCAGAACCACTCGAACGACCCGAACTTCCTCGCTGCAAGCTGGGGAGACCTATGGCTGGCGAGCTAGTCTCGCCGACGCCCGCCCTCCGCGGTTCCGCCCGTCGCACGGCGGCACTGCGGCTGCTGCGGCGACGGCTGATCCAGGCCGTGCCGCTGATGCTGGGCGTGGTGGTCATCAACTTCTGCCTGATCCAGATGGCGCCGGGCAGCTTCCTCGAACTGATGACGGCCGAGAACCAGGTCAGCGATCCGGCGACGGTCGAGCTGCTGCGCAAGACCTACGGGCTGGAAGATCCGGTCTGGATGCAGCTGCTGAAATACATCTGGGCGCTGCTGCACTTCGATTTCGGCTTCTCCTACCGCCAGAACATGCCGGTCATCCAGGCGATCTGGATCCACCTGCCGGCAACCGTCCTGCTGATGGTGTCGAGCATCACCCTCGCCATCACGATCGGCGTGGCGGCCGGCGTCGTCGCATCGATGAAGGTGCGCACCTTCTGGGACAGCCTGGTCTCGATCGCCGCCATGTTCTTCTATGCCGCGCCCAGCTTCTGGCTCGGCATCATGATGATCGTGCTGTTCTCGGTGAAGCTCGGCTGGCTGCCGGTCGGCGGCATGATGAAGATCGGCGGGACCGGCGGCGTGCTGGAGATCCTGCACCACCTCATCCTGCCGACCCTGGCGCTGGGTCTCTTCTATGCCGCGATCTATACCCGCGTCATGCGCTCCTCGATGCTCGAGGTGGCGCAGCTCGACTTCGTGCGCACCGCGCGCGCCAAGGGCCTCAGCCGCAACAAGGTGACGATCCACCACGTGCTGCGCAACGCGCTGCTGCCGGTGGTCACGATCCTGGGCGTGCAGATGGGCACCGTGCTCGCCGGCAGCGTCGTGATCGAGAGCGTGTTCAGCTGGCCCGGCGTCGGCTCGCTGCTGTTCGACAGCGTGAGTTCCCGCAACTATCCGATCGTGCTCGGCATCATGGTGCTGGGCTCGATGGTCGTCATCGCCGCCAACATCGCGGTCGACCTCGTCTACATGTGGCTCGACCCGCGCATCGAGATCCGCTGATGCAACGCTTCGAGTTTCTCGGCCGCTTCGCGCGCAACCGCGGCGCCCTGGTCGGCGCCTGCCTGATCCTGGTCGTCGCCCTGATGGCGATCTTCGCCTCGGTCTTCTTCCCGACCGATCCACTGCGCATCGTCGGCCTTCCCGAGCTGTGGCCCGGCGAGGACCCCGAGTTCCCGCTGGGCACCGATTCGCTGGGCCGCGACATCCTCTCGATGATCGTCCACGGCGCGCGCGCGACCCTGCTGATCGGCCTGTTCGCCTCCGCGGTCGCCACGATCATCGGCGTCGGCGTCGGCGCCATCGCCGGCTATTTCGGCGGCTGGGTCGACGAGGTCGCGATGCGCGCGGCCGAGCTGTTCCAGACCATTCCCAACCTGATCTTCGTGCTCACCATCGTCGTCATCCTGGGGTCGACCCTGACCAACATCGTGATCGCCATCGGCATCGTGAGCTGGACGCCGATCGCGCGCATGACCCGGGCGGAGTTCCTGTCGCTGCGCGACCGCGAGTTCGTCCAGGCCTGCCGCTCGATGGGCATGAGCGACTTCCGCATCATCGTCTCGGAAATCCTGCCCAACGCCCTGCCGCCGGTGATCGTGCTCTCGTCGCTGGTCGTGGCCGGCGCCATCCTGTTCGAATCCGCCGTCTCCTTCCTCGGCCTGGGCGATCCCAACGTCGCGAGCTGGGGCCGGCTGGTGGGCGACGGGCGGCAACTCATCCGCAGCTCCTGGTACATCTGCGCCATCCCGGGCATCGCGATCATGATCACCGTGCTCTGCCTCAACCTGGTGGGCGACGGTCTGAACGACGCGCTCAATCCGAAGCTGAGGGACCGGTGATGGGCGGCGCGGCACTTCCTCTCGAGATCACCGACCTGCGCACCACGCTGTTCACCCGCCGCGGCGAGATGAAGGCGGTCGACGGGCTGAGCCTCACCGTCGGCGCCGGCGAGACCGTCGCGCTCGTGGGCGAGTCGGGTTGCGGCAAGTCGCTGTCGGCGCTCTCGATCATGCGCCTGCTGCCCGATCCGCCGGCCCGCATCGTCGGCGGCCAGGTGAAGCTCAACGGCCGGGACATCGTGCCCCTGCCCGAAGAAGCGATGCTCGACATCCGCGGCAAGGAGATCGGCATGATCTTCCAGGACCCGCTCAGCTCGCTGAACCCGGTGGCCACGGTCGAGAAGCAGATCGTCGAAGTGCTGATGACCCATACCGAGCTCGGCCGCGGCCAGGCCCGGGTGCGCGCTCACGAGCTGCTGGAGCTGGTCGGCATGCCCGACGCGGCCCGCCGCCTCGATGCCTACCCGCACCAGCTCTCCGGTGGCATGTGCCAGAGAGTGATCATCGCCATGGCGATCGCCTGCAGCCCGTCGGTGCTGATCGCCGACGAGCCGACCACGGCGCTCGACGTCACGGTGCAGGCCCAGGTGCTGGCGCTGCTGAAGAAGCTGCAGGCCGATGCCGGCATGGCCATGATCTTCATCACCCACGATCTCGGCGTCGTCGCCGAGACGGCCGACCGGGTGGTGGTCATGTACGCCGGCCGCAAGGTCGAGGAAGCCTCGGTCGACGAGCTGTTCGAGAATCCGCTGCATCCCTATACGGTGGGCCTTATCGGGGCGACGCCGACGCCAGGTGCCGAGCGTGCCGAGCGGCTGGCCGACATTCCCGGCATGGTGCCGCCGCTCAACGCCCTGCCCCAGGGCTGCGCCTTCGCCCCGCGCTGCAAGCGGGTGATGGACCGCTGCCTCACCGAGAAGCCGGCGCTCACGGCTCCCGGACCGGGCCGTCTCGTCGCCTGCTTCGCGGCGGAAGGAGGCTGACCATGTCGTTGCTCTCCCTGCGCGACGTGCGCGTCCAGTTCAACACCGCGGGCGGCGTCGTACGCGCCGTGAACGGCGTCAGCCTCGATCTCGCCGTGGGCGAGACTCTCGGTCTCGTGGGTGAGTCGGGTTGCGGCAAGTCCACGCTCGGCAAGGCGATCATGAAGCTGGTGCCGGTCAGCGGCGGCGAGATCGTGGTCGAGGGGGTCGACATCGCGCCTCTCAACGGCGATCAGCTGACCGACATGCGCCGCAAGGTGCAGATGATCTTCCAGGATCCCTATGGATCGCTGAACCCGCGCTCGACCGTGGGCCGTTCGGTGGCCCAGCCGCTGGTGCTGGCCGGCTGGAAAGCCGACGCCACAGCGGAGCGGGTAGAAACACTGCTGCGCTGGGTCGGCCTGCCGAGCGACGCCAAGCAGCGCTACCCGCACGAATTCTCCGGTGGTCAGCGGCAGAGGATCGGCATCGCCCGCGCGCTCGCCCTCAGCCCCAAGCTGATCATCTGCGACGAGCCGGTCTCGGCGCTCGACGTGTCGGTGCGCGCGCAAGTCATCAATCTGCTCGAAGACCTGAAGAGCGAATTCGGCGTCTCCTACCTCTTCATCAGCCACGATCTAAGCGTGGTCGAGCACATCGCCGATCGGGTGGCGGTGATGTATCTCGGCATGCTGTTCGAGGTCGGCGGCCGCGACCAGATCTGGAAGAGCCCGCAGCACCCCTACACGAGGGCCCTGCTGGCGGCGGCACCGATCGCGAACCCGAAGCTCGCCCGGGCCCGCCAGCGCACGGTGCTGCAGGGTGAGTTGCCGAGCCCGCTCAACCCGCCGCCCGGCTGCCCCTTCAACTCCCGCTGCCCGATGGCCCAGGACCGCTGCCGGGCCGAGAAGCCCGTGCTGCGTCCGGTCGCCAACGGCGCGCAGGCGGCGTGCCATTTCGTCTGATTGGGCTATGATCCGGGGCATGAGACTGCCCGCCCTCGTCGCTGCCGTGCTTGCCGCCGCAACCTTCTCCGGTGCCGCTTTCGCCCAGACCATGGAGTTCGCCTGCCCCGATCCGGGGACGACCTTCACCTACGACAGCGGGGTCAAGGTCGTGGCACGCGGGCGCGACGGCATGGACTGCCTGATGGATCGCGTGGGCGGAAAGCCCTTCAAGCTGCGCGCCCTGCTGTTCGACAATCCGTCGGCCGATGGCGCCGACCTCACCGCCTATCTCGCCGCCCTGCGGCCTGAGCGCCTGTGGCCGCTCGAGGTCGGCAAGAAGATCGAAGCGAGCTACCGCGCCGGCGGCGGCACCTGGACCTACACATTCGCGGTGGCGCGCTACGAGCGGCGCACCGGCCCCGGCGACAAGATGATCGACGCCTTCCTGGTCGAGATGAACGAGACCGGCGACAAGGGCCAGCGCACCATCTCGCGCTGGTGGATCTCGCCCGCCGACAAGTTCGCCATCCGCTACGATTTCAGCGACGGCGCCGGCAAGGCCAACCGCGCGGTCGTGACCGAGGTCACGCGGTAGCCAGGTTTGACTGTGGCCTCCGGCGCGCGCTTAGTCGCGTGACCTGGAGGATCCAGCCCATGACGTCGATTGCCCTCGCCGCCCTGCTTGCCACGGTCGCCGCAGGCGGCGCCTGGGCGCAGACCGCTTCCTTCCAGTGTCCGGCCCGCGGCACCCAGTTCACCTACAGGGGCGACGGCTTCGACAAGGTGAACACGGCCTCGGGACAGGACGGCACCGTCTGCCTGTACGACAGCCTCGCCAACGGCAAGGCCGAGACGCTGCGCGTGCATGGCGGGCTCGTCGGCGCCGTCGATGCCCAGGGCGAGTCCTTCGCCAACGGCCTCGACCTGAAGGCGCTATGGCCGCTCAAGGTCGGCAACGAGATCACAAATACCGTCACCTTCTTGGGCCGCGACGGCAAGAGCCATACCTCCACCGTCACGATGACCGTCGCCGCCTACGAGAAGGTCACGGTACCGGCCGGCACCTTCGACGCGTTCCGAATCGAGGAAAGCAAGGCCAACTCAAACGGCCGCACCATGCACTGGTGGGCGCCGGAGGTCTCGGCGTCGATCAAGGAAAGCTTCCCCGACTGGCGCACGCCCGGGAAGACGATCATCCTCGATCTGGTGACACTGAAGCCGGGCGTCAAATAGCGCACCCCGACGCGTTTACCCTACGCAACCGAACCCGGATCGGTGTTGGCGCCGCAGATCAGCGTCGCCACGCGCTCGCCCGGCGACGATCGATAGGCACCGGCGCGCAATGCGGCGAGACCGGTCGCTCCGGCCGGTTCGGCAACGATGCGCATCTCGTCCCACAGCGCGCGCTGCGTCTCGCGAACCGCCTCGTCCGTGACCAACACGGAGTCGTGCACCAGCGCCTGCGCGACCTCGAAGTTGGGCGTGCCGATGCGGCTGGCCCCCAGCGCGTCGGCAGCGATGCCGGAGATCGCCACGTCGACCGGCTTCCCGGCCTTCAGCGCCTCGTGAAGGGTCGGCGTGCCTTCGGTTTCGACGGCGACGATCTTCTTCCCCGCGCCGATCGCGGCGGCGCAGCCGGCGATCAGGCCGCCACCGCCGACGGCGATCAGCAGCGTGTCGAACGTGGCCTGTTCGGCGAATTCCAGCGCGACGCTGCCGGCGCCGGCGAACACGACCTCGTCTTCGTAGGCCGGCACGATCAGGGCACCGGTCTCCGCCGCTCGCGCCTCGGACGCCGCCCGCGCCTCGGCATAGACGGCACCGACCTGGTTCACGATCGCCCCGTAGCTCCGCAGCCGCGCCACCTTGGCCGGCGCGGCGATGGTCGGCACGAAGATCTCGGCCTTGTGGCCCAGCGTGCGCGCGGCATAGGCCGCGGCGGCGCCGTGATTGCCGCCCGAGGCCGCAATGATGCCGGCCGCCGGCACCGTCGAGGCGAGCAGCTTATGGAACGCACCCCGTCCCTTGAACGAGCCGCTGACCTGCAGCGATTCGAGCTTCAGCGCCAACGGCGCCGTCACGCCGAGCGAGCCAGCGCTGAGTTCGATGACCGGCGTACGACGCACATGCGGCCGGATCAGGCCCCACGCGGCCTCGACGTCGGAACGGGAGATCATGCCGGCTCAGGTGCGACGGCAGGCCGGGACGTGTCGCAGGTAATGGTCGAAGTCCGGCGTACGCGCGTGCGGGTCCTTGGCTTCCTCGTCGTAGCGCCTGAGCCGCACCGCCTCGGCGTGATAGGGATTGGCGCGGAAGGCCTCGACCTCGTCGGGCGACATCAGGCCGCCCTGCAACTCGAGGCTGCGCACCGAATCGGGCGCCAGCTTGCCGAAGTAGTCGGATTCGACCGTGCACAGGTAGCGCTTGGCCGTGACATGCAGTCGAACCGGCTCGCTCACCGCCGGGTCGAAACGCTCGGCCAGCCATTGCGCGCCCAGTTCCTCATGAACGTCGTCGACACCCTGCGAGGCCGGGTCTTCGCCGAGCCCGTGGATCATGTGCCCGACATCGTGCAGCAAGGCGGCCAGCACGGTCGCCGACGGGGCGCCGTCGGCTTCGGCCAGCGCTGCGGACTGCAACGCATGCTGCAGCTGGTTGATGTCGGACAGGCCGTAACGCCGCGTGGCGCGGCCGGCGAAGATTTCCAGGAGTTCCTGGCGCAGCGGGTCGTTCATGCGCTTTTTTTACCATGAATCGGGTCGTACCCGGGAATCATCGAAAGCGCCTGCTTCAAAGGGTCCGGCTGCCACGCGCGCGTAACAAAATCGCCATGCATGTCGAGTCCCCCCGTCGGGCCGACGAAGCAGGCGGTGTTCGGCATCAGGGTCTTCGGAAGCGAGCGGGTGAAGGGAATGCGGCGCTTGCTCAGCAGCCCCTGCAGGGTCGCATTCTCTTCCCGGGTCGAGTCGGTGAAGGCGCTGAGCAGGAAAGCCTGGCGGCGGCGCGCCGCGAACCAGGCGGCGAACTTCGGCTCCTCGCCATAGAGCGCGTCCAGCAGGATCAGCCCGTTTACGCGATGGTTGGCGCCGCCGCGCTCCAGCGCGTAGGCCGCCGACAGGTAGCCGCCGCTGTAGGCGGCGATCGTCACGGGCGCGAGATTGAAGCCTCTGCCGGCCTTGCGATCGCCATAGAGGCGCATCAGCCGTTCCGCCGCCTCGTCGAGATACCTGGCAAAATGTCCGCCGCGCCAGAAATTGCCGGCGCTCGAATCGAGGGCGTCGTAGGCGAGCTGAGGGGCGACCAGCGCGATGTTCTTGCCCGACTCGTCGACCTGCCGCGGCACCGCCTGGCGCAGCACGACGTCGCGCTCCAAGGTGGCGCCCTGACCGTGGAGGAACAGCAGGATCATCACCGGCCGCGACGGATCGAACCCCTGCGGCAGATAGAGAAGCGAGCGGCGATCGCTGTAGGTCGTCTCCTCCCAGTAGACGTCGCCGCGTCCCGTCGTGTGGCCACGCCGCTTGCCGTCGCGGGCATCGAGAAACGGCTTCGTCGTCCCCGGGACGATGCTGCGGTAGGGAAAGGGCGAGGCGTCGAAGGCGACGAGTTGCGTCTTCGCCTCTTTCAGGCCGGCTGGCGCCGCGGGCGGGGCAGGCTTTGCGGCATGCAGCGCCGGCGCGGGCTTCGCGGCAGGCTTGGGCGCCTGCCGCTTGCTGGGCTTCTTCGGCTGGGCGTGCGTGGCGGTCGGCATCAGGAGAGCCCCCAGCAGCAGCGCCCGCCGCCTCACGCGGCCGCGGTCCGCCCTGCCGCCGGGGCGCCGGTCGGCAGCGGCTTGATGACGGAGAAGAACGCGGGCAGCGCGATCAGGTAGGCGAACGCACCGACCAGAACGACGGCGGGAAGGCCGAAGCTGGTCGCCACGCCCACAGGAACATGTGGTCCTTGCCCAGGCGGCCCAGCATCGTCATCGCCGTCGGCATGGGGAAGCCCATGAGGAAAGCCGGCGGGAAGACGATCAGCAGGCAGAGCAGGATGCGCAGGGCGTAGGGTAGCGTGCCGATCCAGTCGAGCGCGTAGTCGATCGTGAAGGCATAGACCGCCAGAATCGCGAAGATCGCCAGGAAGACCTTGGGCATGAAGCTGCGGGCCCGATCGAGGAAGCGCTCGGAGAAGAAGCTGCCCATGCCAGAGAAGACCAGCATGCCGGTGATCAGCACCGAGGCCGAGACCGTGGCGTTGGAGAGCGCCAGGATGAAGTGGGAGATCATGCCCACCTCGACGATGATGTAGCCCAGCCCGAGGCACAGGAAATACAGCATCGTGCCGGCCTTGCCGGGATAACGGCTGAAGATGGTGCGCCAGCCGAACACGACCGGGAACAGCACGAGGGTCAGCGCAAAGACCGTGGCGATGCCGAGTGTCGCCCACAGCAGCAGATAGCCCCACTCGTCCTGCACGAGTTCCAGCCGGTCGGTGAACTTCAGCAGGTCCGGCACCTTGATGTAGGCGGCGAAGTACGGCTGGTGATTGGTCAGGATGCGGGTGTCGAACACGTACTCGTCCGCAACCTTCTGCCAGCCGCCCTCGAGCAGATAGTGCCAGGCGAGTCGACCCAGCACGGTGGCGGGCACCTTGGGCGTGGGCGGCGCGGCATCCTCCGCCTTCACTTCGGTCGCAGCGGCACCGGGCGCGGCCTCGGTGGTCACACCGGGCGGCGGCTTGTCGTTGGGCTCCGTCTCGGCCGGCGCGGTCGGATCGTGGGCGTGACCGGTGAAGAAGAACTGGTCGCGATAATCCTGCAGGGTCTGCTTCAGGTCGGCCGTGTCCACCTTGAGGCCGGGATAGTAGATCTCGTCGAACGACATCGCCTTGGTATGGGCGTTGAGCAGCTCGATCTCGGCCGGCGTGAAGCCGTCGCGCTTGTACAGAACGGTGGCGGTCGAGAGATAGGACGAGACCACGTAGAACTTCTGTTCGATGTCCTTGCCGCCGTCGACGTCGCGCGCCGCGGCGACCATGGTCGCATAGAGCTTCAGCACCGACTTCGGCGGCTCTTCCTTATTCCACAGCGTCACCGAGAGAACGCCGCCCGGCGTCAGGGCGCGCATGTAGGCGCTCATCGCCTCGCGGCTGTAGGAGTATTTCTCGACGATCGAGAAGCCGCCCGGACTCGACAGGCCGGCCGAATCGGCCAGCGAAAGATCGATCACGTCGTAGCGGTTCTTGGTATGGGCGACGTAGAGGCGGCCGTCATAGTCGACGACGTTGACCTTGGGATTGTTCAGGATGTCGCCCGTGAAGTCGCGCAGGAACTTGTCTTCGCGGAAGGCATTCAGCAGCGCGGGATTACCCTCGGCCACCGTGACCTGGCTGGAGCCGGACTTCAACGCCACCGCGGTCGAAATGCCGCCGCCGAACTGGACGACGAAGGTCTTCGGATCCTTCTTCAGCAGGTACGGGTAGTACATCGGCAGGTACTTGAAGTACGCCGTCTCGTCGTCAGGCAGGTCCTTGATGATGCCGGCCGGACCCTCGGAATCGATGTACAGGCCGAGATAGGCGTTCGACGGCATCTTCTTGAGGTTGAAGGCGGCGTTGTCGGACTGGCCCGGCGCGAAATGCAGGTAGGAGCTGGAATAGACCTCGATGTAGCCGAACGGCGAGGCGCGCTCGTAGACCCGCTTGGCATCGGGGAACTTGCGGGCGTAGGACACGCCCTTGTAGTCGGACACCGCGAGCTTGGGGATGCCCAGAACCTGCGGCGCAAAATGGTGCACGGCTGCCGACAGGATGGCGACGACGACGATGGCTGCGGTGCCACGACGATCGCCCAGCGCCACGAACCAGAGGATTCCGCCCGCCAGCCACAGCAGCAGCGGCGCCATGATCAGATCGTCGGGCCGCCAGGCATACATCGCCAGGAGCACGGTGAGGCCGCACAGGCCCGAGCCGACGAGATCGGCGAAGTAGACGCGGTTGAAGGTCTTCTGCGCCTTCAGGAAGATGACGCCGAGATACAGGGCGCCCGCGAGGAACGGCAGGAAGTAGAGGACGAAGTTGGCGAACAGGCGCCACTTCTGCATCGGATCGGAGATCAGGAAGATTGCGTTGAACGGCACCTGCTGGGCGGCGAGGTTGCACACCACCATCAGCGGGCCGAAGGCGAGCAGCGCCCCCTTCACCGAGCCCACCCAGTGGCGCTCGAACCAGCTCTTGCCGACGCACATGACGGCGCTGGTGAGCCCGAAACCGAACATCGCGAGGCTCACCACCAGCGAGCCGAAATGGGCCCAGCTGCCGACCGAGAACACGCGCATGATGCCGATCTGCAGCGCGATGATGCTGCCGGCGACCAGGCCTACGGAAAGATAGAAGGAGAGCGGCGGGCGATGATCGAGATCGACCGTGACGGACAAGGGGGATCTCCATTGTTCTTGTTGGACCGCTTGGTGCGGTCTCTAGAGGGGAAGGCCTTCGGCCGTTCCGATCTTCGTCGTCATCCCGAGGCCACAGGCCGAGGGACCTTTGCATTCGCGAAAGGTCCCTCGCGTCGCTCGGGATGACATTGGCGCCCGCAAGTCGCTTCGTGCGACTCTAGCGGTTGTGCGTACCGACGATCTTGTCGCCTTCGAGCTTGGTGAACGGCACGAACGGCACGATCTTGCCGCCGTAGATGTCCTCGCGGCTGGTGGTGATGGAGCCGTCGGCGCCCTGCGTCTTGGTCACCTTGAGCACGCGCTGCGCGCCCGGCGGTCCGACCGGGATCACCATCAGGCCGCCGGCCTTCAGCTGCTGCAGCAGCGGCGGCGGCACGTGGTCGATGCCGCAGGTCACGATGATCTTGTCGAACGGCGCGGCCTCTTCCCAGCCGTAGAACCCGTCGGCGGCCTTGGTCTTGATGTGCTTGTACTCGGTGTAGCCCTTGTCGATCAGCTTGTCGTACAGGCCCCGCGTGCGCTGGGCGAGCGGCGCGATGATCTCGATCGTGTAGGCATTCTCGGTGAGGTTGGCGATGTAGGCCGACTGAACGCCCGAACCGGTGCCGATCTCGAGAACCTTCTCGCCGCGCTTCACGTCGATCACGTTGGTCATGCGACCCTGGACGTGCGGGCCGGACATGGTCACGCCGTAGCCGATGTCGAGGAAGGCGTGCTCGTAGCCGCGCTTGGCAATCGCCGGGCTGATCGCGGCGAACTCTTCGCGCGGGGTGAGCAGGAAGGCGCGCATGGTCGCCTGACCCCAGATGTCCTTGTTGCGGATCAGGGCCTGGAAGCGGTCCCAGCGCTGGCCGAGGTACACCGGATCCTCACCGCGGGCCTTGCCCCAGGCGATGAAATTCTCGCGCGAGTCCATCGGCGGGTTGAGATCCCAGCTGTAGGGCTTGACCGTGGCGGCGATGGCCGGGGCGGCCAGGGTACCGGCGGCGAGCGCGACCGAGCCGGAGACGAAAGTACGCCTCTTCAAGATATTCCTCCTTGGCGCGGACCCGTTGAGACGAGGGGACAAACCGCCGGAAAAGCCCGGCGGTTCAGGGGCAACCGCACGGCGAATAGATACGGGAATTGTGGCGGATTTGCCAGCGCGGCCATGCTAGGTCGTCCGTAACAAAGACGAATCAAGGGAGGACTCAATGGCTCGTACTCTGTCTCGCCGTACAGCGCTTGGCGCTGCCGCCGCACTGCCCGCCGCCGCCCTGCTGCCCCGGGGCCTGCAGGCCCAGGCCGCCTGGAAGCCGACCCAGAACGTGCGCATGGTCTGCCCGGCGGCGCCCGGCGGCACCACCGACATTGCGGCCCGCCTGCTCGCCGCCTACCTGACCGAGGCCTGGGGCCAGTCCTGCGTCGTCGACAACAAGTCGGGGGCCGGCGGTGTCATCGGCTCGACCGAGGTCGTCAAATCGGCCCCGGATGGCAACACGATCCTGATGGGCAATATCGGGCCGCAGTCGATCGCCTATTCGCTCTACCGCAACATGCCCTACACCCCGGCCAGCCTGATCCCGGTATCCAACGCCATCACCGCCCCCAACGTGCTGGTCGTCCATCCGTCGGTCCCGGCCAAGACGGTCCCGGAGTTCGTCGCCTGGCTGAAGGCCCAGAACGGCAAGGCCTCCTACGCCTCCTCCGGCACCGGCCAGTCGCCCCACCTGTGCGGCGCCTGGTTCCTGCAGCTGACGGGCACAAAGGCCGAGCACATCCCCTATCGCGGCGCCGCCCCGGCGCTCACCGACCTGACGGCCGGCGTCACCCAGTTCTTCTTCGACAATCTGACGACCGCGATCGAGTTCGTGCGCGCCGGCAAGCTGCGGGCGCTCGGCCTGACCTCGGCGCAGCGCAATCCCCTCACCCCCGACCTGGTCCCGATCTGCGAGACCATGCCCGAGCTCAAGCCGTTCGACGTCTCGACCTGGTTCGGCGTGTTCCTGCCCGCCGGCACGCCCAAGCCCATCGTCGATTCGCTCAATGCGCAGATGAAGGCCTGGCTCGCCGATCCCAAGACGCTGGAGCGCATCAAGTCCATGGCGGGCTTCCCCGCCTACGGAACGCCCGAACAGTTCAACGCCTTCGTCACCGCACAGATCGCGCAATGGAAGGGCGTCATCGACAAGGAAGGCCTCAAGCTCGACATGGGCTGAGCCTCACATGATCTGGTTCACCACGCCGCCATCGACGCGCATGGCGGCGCCCGAAGTGCCGGACGCGGCTTCGCTGCAGAGATAGACGCCGAGCGCCGCCACCTCCTCCGCGGAGGTGAAGCGGCGGATCAGGGAGGTCGGCCTGAAATCGCGCAGGAAGCCGGCCTCGATCTCCTCGACGCTCACGCCGGCGGCCTGGGCGCGCTCGGCGCGCATCCGGTCGGTGTTCTCGGTATGCGTCGGGCCGGGCAGCAAGGCGTTCACCGTGACCCCGGTGCCCGCGAGTTCCATGGCGAAGCCGCGCGACAGGGAAAGCTGCGCAGTCTTCGTCATGCCGTAGTGGATCATCTCCCTGGGAATGTTCAACGCCGACTCGCTCGAGACGAAGACGATGCGGCCCCAGCCACGCCCGGCCATCCCCGGCGCGTAGTGGCGCGTGAAGCGCACACCGCTCATCACGTTGACCTCGAAGAAGCGCTGCCATTCGCCGTCGTCGATCTCGAAGGCTGGCTTGCGCCCATAGATCCCGAGATTGTTCACCAGGATGTCGACCTGCGGCACCTTGTCGAACACGGTCTTCGCGCCCTCGGCCGAGGCACAATCTGCCGCGATGCCGGTAGCCTTGGCTTCCGGCACGGCCTCCCTCAGCCGCTTCAACGCATCGTCGACCCCGGCTTGCCCGCGCCCCGTGATCACCACGCTCGCCCCTTCAGCGGCGAGGCCCTTGGCGATGGCGTAGCCGATGCCGGCGGTCGAGCCGGTAATCAGCGCATGCTTGCTCGCAAGTCCGAGATCCATGGCAGTCCCTCCGTCAGCAGCGCGGCACGGTAGGCAGCGATCCGGCCCTTGCCAAGCCACGCTCCGGTTCCAATATCAGCACTCTGATATATATGGAGCTGCAGATGACCCAGCCTCGCCTGACCTACGACGCCTTTGCCCGCATGGCACCTGCGATCCCGCAGTCGCTGATCGCCATGGGCCGACAGGCCGACGAATCCGGAATCGATAGGCAAATCGTTGAACTGGTGAAGCTGCGTGTGTCTCAGCTCAACAACTGCGCCTTCTGCCTGCAGATCCACCTCAACGTCGCGCGTAAGCTCGGCCTGCCGCAGGAGAAGCTCGACCTGGTCGCGACATGGGAGGAAGCCGGCATCTTCTCCGAACGCGAAGGCGCGGCCCTCACCTGGGCTGAGACGCTCACGCGCCTGGTCGGCCACTCGATCTCGAACGAGGCATATGAAGCGGTGCGGCGGCACTTCAGCGAGGAGGAAGTGGTCTTCCTTTCGGCCTCGATCGCCACGATCAATGCCTGGAATCGGCTTGGTGCCGCCTTCCGCTTCACCCCTCCCATCCAGAAAGCTGCGCAGGCGGCCGCATGAATTGCAACTGACACTCGTTTGCATTTGAGCTAATGATGTCCGATGCTCGACATCACCCATGCGCGCGAGCCTCGTCTGCTCGCTCTCGACCAATTGCTCTGCCGCCGCTCGGCGGGTCTCCTGCAGGAGCCGGCGCCCGAGGGCGCCGACCTCGACCTGATCCTCGACGCCGGTTTGCGTGCGCCCGATCATGGGCGTCTCAGGCCCTGGCGCTTCGTCATCATCCGCGGCGACGCCCGCCTTGCCTACGGTGAGAAACTGGCCGAGGCCGTCGCCGTGCGCGATCCGGCCAATGCCGCGACGCTCGCCGAACGCTACCGCGCCTGGGTCCGCCGCACGCCGATGCTGATCGCCGTCGGGGCCGTCGTGAAGCCGGGCAACATCCCCGAGATCGAACAGCTGCTGGCGGCCGGCGCGGCCGCGATGAACATGCTGAACGCGCTGCACCTGCTGGGCTACGGCGGCATGTGGGTCACCGGTCCCAATACCTATGACCCGACCGTCAACGCGCTGTTGGGCTTCGAGGCACCGGCCCGCCTGGTCGGCTTCCTCACGGCCGGGACGCCCGTGCCCTCGACCGCACCGGTGGCGGCGCGGCCCGACCGGGCCGCGCACGTGACCGAATGGACGCCCGGCTGAGCAGGCCGCGTCCTACTTGCCGGCCGCGTCGAGCGCCTGGGCCAGATCGGCGAGGATGTCGTCGATATGCTCCAGGCCGATCGACAGCCGTACGTAGCCATCGGAGACGCCGGTCGCGAGCTGCTCTTCCGCCGAGAGCTGGGAGTGCGTCGTCGAGGCCGGATGGATCGCCAGGCTGCGGGCGTCGCCGATATTGGCGACGTGATAGAGCAGCTTCAGCGAATCGATGAAGCGCCGGCCGGCCTCGCGGCCCGCCGCCAGTTCGAAGCCGACCAGACCGCCGTAGCCGCCCTTGAGATAGGTATCGGCGCGGCGGCGTGTCTCGCCGGTCTGTTGCGACGGATGGATGACCTTCGCGACCTCGGGGCGTTTGGCCAGAAAGTCCGCGACGGCCTGGGCGTTCTTCACATGGCGTTCCATGCGCAGGGTCACAGTCTCGATCCCCTGCAGGATCATGAAGGCGTTGAACGGCGACAGCGCCGATCCAAGGTCGCGCAGCAGCGTCGTGCGGGCCTTGATGATGTAGGCCACCGGGCCGATCGGCTTCACCGCCTCGACCCAGACGGCACCGTGATAGCTGGGATCCGGGGTGTTCAGTGCCGGCTGGCGCTCGGGCTTCGCGGCCCAGTCGAAATTGCCGCCATCGACGATCAGGCCGGCGATCGAATTGCCGTGGCCGCCGAGATACTTGGTGCCGGAATAGACGACGACCGCCGCGCCATGATCGAACGGCCGCGACAGGATCGGCGCCGCCGTATTGTCGACGATCAGCGGAATGCCGAGCGGTCGACCGATATCGGCCACTTCCTTGATCGGGAAGACCGCGAGCTTCGGGTTGGGCAGCGTCTCGGCATAGTAGGCGCGCGTACGGTCGTCGGTGGCGCGCGCGAAGGCCTGGGGGTCGGCCGGATCGACGAACCGGACTTCGATCCCCTGATCCTTCAACGTGTGGGCGAACAGGTTCCACGTGCCGCCGTACAGGTCGGTCGAGCTCACGACGTTGTCGCCGGCCTTGGCGAGGTTCTGGATCGCGAAGGCCGAGGCCGCCTGCCCTGAACTCACCGCGAGTGCCGCGGCGCCGCCCTCGAGGGCTGCAACGCGCTGTTCCAGCACGTCGAGTGTCGGGTTGCCGATGCGGGTGTAGATGTTGCCGAGTTCCTTCAGCGCGAACAGGTTCGACGCATGCTCGGTGTTGCGGAACTGATACGACGTCGTCTGATGGATCGGCACGGCAACCGAACCGGTCGTGGCATCGGCGCGCCAGCCGGCATGCAGCGACAGAGTCTCGGGATGGCGGGAGTTGGTCATGATGGGCCTGCTGGGTTGCGGGGAGCGGCCAAACTCTCCGCACGGGCCGCCGCAGTCAAAGGGAATGGCTGCCGGCGTCCGACGGGCGGACGACACGTTCCGCCTCCCGGACCCCGACATCGCAGCAGGATTTTTCCTACCGCCCGGGAGAGGACACTGTCTGCGCGGTGGGCGGCGGAAACGCTGGTGGCGCCGGGTTCGCCTGCTTCAGGCCGCCGATCGGCACTGGCGGCGGCAGGTCCGCCTGTTGCCAGCCGCCGCCCAGCGCCTTCACCAGATTGGCGCTGGCGACCAGCCGGTTCAGGCGGATGGTGAGCAGGGTCTGCTCGGCCGAAAGCGCCGTGGCCTGGGTCTGCACCACCGTCGTGTAGGGAACGGTGCCGACACGATACTGGTTGAGGGACAGCCGCTCGGCCTCGCGCGCGGCCGCGACGGCCGCTCGCTGCACGCGCTCCTGTTGCACCAGGATGCGCTGCTGGGCGAGTGCGTCCTCGACCTGCTGGAACGCGGTCAGGACCGTTTGGCGATAGGTGGCGACCGTGGCGTCATAGCTCGCGCGCGCGCCCTGGACCTGCGCGGCGATGGCGCCGCCGTCGACGAGAGTGCCCGCGATCTGCGGCCCCACCGACCAGGCGGCCGTGCCGAGTTGCAGCAGCGACCCCAGGCCGGCGCTCAGGAATCCGATCGTCGCGCCCAGCGAGATCTGCGGATAGTAGGCGCCCTTGGCGACGCCGATCTGCGCGTTCGCGGCCGCCATCTGGCGCTCGGCCGAAGCGATGTCCGGCCGCCGTTCGAGCAGGCTCGACGGGACGCCGGCATCGACCGTGGGCACCGTGAGCTGCGTCGGCGCCGGCGCGATGCTGACTTCGGACGGTGCCTTGCCGACCAGCAGCGCGATCGCATGTTCGAGCAGCGCGCGGTTGATGCTTTCGCTCACGAGCTGCGCGCGCGTCTGCTCGTACTGCGTCTGGGCCTGCACGAGATCGACCCGCGACACGATGCCGGCATCGACCTGGTTCTGCGCGATCTGCATCGAGCGCAAGTAGGCCGCGACGGTCGCTTCGTAGAGCCGCTTGCGATCATCGGAGATGCGCAGCGAGGCGTAATTGGTGACGAGATCGGCTTGGGCCGACAACCGCGCGTTCGCAAGATCGGCATCGCTGGCCTGGGCCGATGCCGAGTCGCTCTCGACCTGCCGGCGAATCGTCCCCCAGAGGTCAAGCTCCCAGTTGAGCGTCAAGCCCGTCGAGAACTGACCCACGGTCGAATCGTTGCGCGCGATGGACGACGTGCCGCCCGTCACCGTGGTGCCTCGCAGTCCGCCAGTGCCCGTCTGCTGCGCCGAACCCGTGCCGGTAATGGCCGGATAGAGCGCGGCACGATCCTGGGCGATCAGAGCGCGTGCACGCCGGTAGTTGGCCTCGAAGACCTTGAGGTTCTGATTGGAGACGTCGACCTGGGCCACGAGACCGTCCAGTGTCGGATCGTCATAGACGCGCCACCAATGGCCGCGGTCCACGCCGTCGCTCGGCTGAGCCGGGCGGAAAAGCGACGCCGCACCCGGAGGCAGCTCCGCCTCTTTGTATTGCGGCGCCACCGGACTGGCGGGCGGCGCGCGTTCGTAGTCCGGACCGACGAGGCAGCCCGACACCAGCAGCAGCGGGAGAAGCACCGCGCCGCGCCTCATGCCGGCACTCCCCCGCCGCCCATCACGCGCGCGACGCGGCTTGGCCGGTCGCGGTCGCGGCGGCGGAAGCGATCGAGATAAAGATAGATCACGGGTGTGGTGTACAGGGTCAGGATCTGACTCACGATGAGGCCGCCGATAATCGAGATGCCGAGGGGTCGACGCAATTCCGCGCCATCGCCATAGCCGATGGCCAGCGGCAGGGCGCCGAGGATTGCCGCCATGGTCGTCATGAGGATGGGACGAAACCGCAGGATCGCCGCCTGGTGGATCGCGACGGCGGGTTCGAGCCCCTCGCTCCGTTCCCGTTCGAGCGCGACGTCGATCATCATGATGGCGTTCTTCTTCACGATGCCGATCAACAGCAGCACGCCGATCATCGCGATGATGCTGAATTCCACGCCTGAAAACTGCAGCGCGAGCAGCGCGCCGATGCCGGCCGAGGGCAGCGTCGACAGGATGGTGATGGGATGGATGTAGCTCTCATAGAGAATGCCGAGCACGATGTAGACCGCAGCCAGAGCGGCGAGGACCAGCAGGAGCTGGTTATTGAGCGACTGCTGGAAGGCCCGCGCCGTCCCCTGGAAGGATCCGTGCAGCGTCGTCGGCACGCCGATCTCGCGCATCGTATCGTTCACATACTGCACGGCGTCGCTCAGCGTCTTGCCGGGCGCCAGGTTGAAGGAAACGGTGCTGGCGACGAACATGCTCTGGTGATTCACGGCGAGCGGCGTAGTGCCGTACTCCCACCGCGTCACAGCCGAGAGCGGAACCAGTGTTTCGGGCGAGGTGCTGACGGCCGCGCCGGTGGACGCAGAGCCTCGGCCGCTGACCGCGATCTGGTTGGTGCGCAGGTTGCGCACGGCCTGGGCCGCATCGGCGGCCTGTGCGCCGGTGCCCGCCGCGCCGGTCGACGTGGAACTCGTGGTCGAGGAGGTAATGCCGCCGGTCGACTGCGTCCCGCTCAGCGCGCCACCCGACTTGCTCACATAGATGTCCTTCAGCGACTCCGGACTCTCCCACCATTGCGGCGCCACCTCCATGACCACGTGGTACTGGTTCAGGGCATTGTAGATGGTCGAGACCTGGCGCTGGCCGAAGGCATCGTAGAGCGTGGCGGAAATGTTGCGCGTCGAGATGCCGAGGCGGCTCGCCGCGTCGCGATCGATGGTGAGATTGAGCTGCAGCCCGCGCTGCTGCTGATCCGAATCGACGTCGGTGATCACCGACGTATCGGCCTGCAGCGCCTGGGTGAGGCGCGGTCCCCAGGTATAGAGATCGGGAAGCGAATCGGCCTGCAGGGTGAACTGATATTGGGCATTGCCCTGGCGTCCCCCGACACGGATATCCTGCACCGCCTGCAGGAACAGCATGGCCCCGGGCACCTGGGCGAGCTTCGGCCTCAGTCGGGCGATCACCTGGTCGGCCGTGACATCGCGCTCGCTGAGCGGCTTCAGCGTCGCGAAGAGGAATCCCGAATTCGTCTGCCCGCCGCCCGTGAAGCCGGCGACGCTCTCGATCGCCGGATCCGAGCGCACGATCTCGACGAACTGGCGAAACTTGCGGCGCATGGCCTGGAAGGAAATGCTCTGGTCGGCGCGAATGCCGCCCATGATGCGGCCCGTATCCTGCTGCGGAAAGAAGCCCTTGGGGATCGTCACGTAGAGATGGATGTTGAGAATCACCGTCGCCAGGAACACGAACATGGTGAGCAGCGGATGGCGCAACACCAATCCGAGGCTCCTGCCATAGAGCCGCTGCAGGCCGCCCAGGCCGCGTTCGCTGAGGCGGGCCAGCAAGCCGGGCTCGCGATGGGGGCCCGGCGGCCGCAGCACATAGGCGCACATCATGGGCGTCGTCGTCAGCGACACGACCATCGAGATCAGGATCGCGATCGAGAGCGTCACCGCGAACTCGCGGAACAGGCGGCCGACGATGCCGCTCATGAGCAGGATCGGGATGAAGACCGCGATCAGCGAGATGCTCATCGACACGACGGTGAAGCCGACCTCGCGGGCGCCCTTGAGGGCGGCCTCCATCCTCGACATGCCCTCCTCGAGATGGCGGCTGACGTTCTCGAGCACGATGATCGCATCGTCGACCACGAAGCCCGCCGCGATCGTGAGCGCCATCAGCGATAGATTGTTCAGGCTGTAGCCCAGCAGGTACATGCCGCCGAACGTGGCGACCAGCGACACCGGCACGGTCACCGCGGCGATGAAGCCGGCGCGCGCCGAGCGCAGGAAGGCGAAGGTCACCAGCACCACCAGCACGACGCCGATCACCAGCGCCTGCTCGACCTCCTTGAGGGCGGCACGGATCGTCGTCGTGCGGTCGCTCACGACCTGCAGCTCGACGTCGTTGGGCATCGAGGCCTGCAGCTCGGGCAGCAGCGCCTTTATCTCGTCGACCGTCTCGATGATGTTGGCGTTGGGCTGCTTGTAGATGATGACCAGCACCGAACGCTTGCCGTTGGCCTGACCCTCGTTGCGGATGTTCTCGGTCGAGTCGATCACCTCCGCCACGTCCGACAGCCGGACCGGGGCGCCGTTACGCCAGGCGATGATCAGCGAGCGGTATTCGTCGGCGACGGTCGCCTGGTCGTTGGAATAGATCTGGAAGCGCCGGTCGCCGACCTCGATCGCGCCCTTGGGCGAGTTCGCGTTCGCGGCGGCCAGCGCCGCCCGGACGCTTTCGAGGCCGATCCCGTACTTGTTGAGCGCCGTCGGATTGAGCTCGACCCTGACCGCCGGCAGCGAGCTGCCGCCCAGCTGCACCTGGCCGACGCCGCTCACCTGGCTGAGTTTCTGCTGCAGGATGTTGGAGCCGGCGTCGAACAGCCGGCCCTGGCCCAGCGTGTTCGAAGTCAGCGCAATCACCATCACCGGCGCATCGGCAGGATTGATCTTGCGGTACTGCGGATTGCTGCGCAGGTCGGTCGGCATGTCGGCGCGGGCGGCGCTGATCGCCGCCTGGACGTCGCGGGCGGCGCCGTCGATGTCGCGCGACAGGTCGAATTGCAGGGTTATGCGCGAATTGCCGACCGTGCTCGAAGAGGTGATCTCGGTCACGCCCGCAATCGCGCCCAACCGCCGTTCGAGCGGGGTCGTCACGCTGGTCGCCACCGTCTCGGGCGAGGCGCCGGGCAGACTCGCCGTCACCTGGATGGTCGGGAAGTCGATCTTGGGCAGCGGCGACACCGGCAGGCCGAAGAAGGCCACCAGGCCGGCCAGCGCCAGCCCGATCGTCAGCAGCGTCGTGGCGACGGGGCGCGCGATGAAGGGCGCCGACAGGTTCACGGCGCGCTCGCTCCCGTCCCGGGCCGCACCGGATGGAGCGGCGTATCGAGCGGCACGCCGCGCACACGGCGGCCCAGGCGGTCGAAGGCGAGATAGATCACCGGCGTGGTGAACAGCGTCAGCAGCTGGCTGACGATCAGGCCGCCGACGATGGTGAGCC
>CAZPOS010000008.1:0-16247 GCA_964588065.1 uncultured Reyranella sp. | reverse complement strand
CGTCGGCCGTGACCATGGCGTCGCCCATGGCGGTGTGGCGGCCGACGATGGTGAGCCCGAGCGGCTGGCGCAGCTCGGAGCCGGTGCCGGTGCCGAGCATCAGCGGCAGCGCCCCGACCAGGGCCGCGACCGTGGTCATCAGGATCGGCCGGAAGCGCAGCAGGCAAGCCTGGTGGATCGCCTCGCGTGGGGCCTTGCCCTCGTTGCGCTCTGCGTCGAGCGCGAAGTCGATCATCATGATCGCGTTCTTCTTCACGATGCCGATCAGCAGCACGATGCCGATGATGGCCACGATGCTGAGGTCCGTGCCGGCCAGCATCAGCGCGAGCAGCGCCCCGATGCCCGCCGACGGCAGCGTGGAGAGGATGGTGATCGGGTGGATGTAGCTCTCGTAGAGCACGCCCAGCACGATGTAGACGGTGACGATGGCCGCGAGGATCAGGAGCAGCTGGCTGTCGAGCGACTTCTGGAACGCCAGCGCCGCGCCCTGGAAGTGAGTCGTGATCGAGCGCGGCATGCCGATCTCGCGCTGGGCGGCGACGATGGCGTCGACCGCCTGACCCAGCGCGAAGCCCGGCGCCAGGTTGAAGGAGATGGTGGTCGCCGGGAACTGGCCGAACCGGTCGAGTCGCAGGGGCGCGGTCCGCTCCTCGAAGCTCGCGATCGCCGACAGCGGGACCTGTTTGCCGGCCGTCGAGCTGGGCAGATACAGGTCGTTGAGCGAGGCGAGCGAGCGCACCATCTGGGGCTCGACCTCGTAGATCACCCGGTACTGGTTGGACTGGGTGTAGACCGTCGAGACGATGCGCTGGCCGAACACGTCGTAGAGCACGTTGTCGACCGTGGCGGCCGTGATGCCAAAGCGCGCCGCGGCATCGCGGTCGATCCGGATGAACATCGACAGGCCCTTGTTCTGCAGGTCGCTGGTCACGTCGATGAGTTCCGGCTGCTTCGCCAACCGGTCCATCAGGCGCGGCACCCAGGCGTCGAACTCGGCGGCATTGGCCGATTCCAGGACGAACTGATACTGCGTGCGGCTCACCGCCGAATCGATCGTGAGATCCTGGGCCGGCTGCATGAAGAGCGATATGCCCGTGACGCCCGACGTCTCCTGCTGCAGCCGGCGGATCACCTGGGTCGCCGTCAGGGACCGCTCGCCGCGCGGCTTGAGGTTGATCAACATGCGACCCGAGTTCAGCGTCGGGTTGGTGCCGTCGACGCCGACGAAGGAGGTCAGGCTCTCGACGTCGGGATCCTTGAGGATCGCCTCGGCGAGCGCGCGCTGGCGCTCGCTCATCGCCGCGAAGGAAACGCTCTGCGGCCCCTCGGTCACGGCCTGGATCAGGCCGGTGTCCTGGACCGGAAAGAATCCCTTGGGAACGACGACATAAAGCACGACCGTGAGCACCACCGTGCCCACCGCGACCAGCAGGGTGAGCGCCTGGTGCCGGAACACCACGATCAGGCAACGGTCGTAGAAGCGGATGAGGCGCGAGAACCAGCCCGTGCCCATGGTTTCGGACTCGACCGTGGCTTCCGCATGGGACGTGCCGGCTGCGCGCGGCCGCTGGCGCAGGAACTGCGCACACAGCATCGGCACGAGGGTGAGCGACACGACCGCGGAGATCAGGATGGTGACGGACAGAGTGACGGCGAACTCGCTGAACAGGCGGCCGACCACGTCGCTCATGAACAGCAGCGGGATCAGCACGGCGATCAGCGAGACGGTGAGCGACACGACGGTGAAGGCGATCTGTTTCGACCCCTTGAGTGCCGCCGCCTTCGGATCGTCGCCGCGCTCGATGTAGCGCGCGATGTTCTCGATCATGACGATGGCGTCGTCGACGACGAAGCCGGTGGCGATGGTCAGCGCCATGATCGACAGGTTGTTGAGGCTGAAGTCGGCGAGATACATCACCGCCAGCGTGCCGACGAGCGACAGCGGCACCGACAGGCTCGGAATGACCGTCGCCCGGGCGTCGCCGAGGAAGGCGAAGATCACCGCAACGACCAGGATGACGGCGAAGCACAGTTCTATCTGCACGTCGCGGACGGAGGCCCGGATGGTCAGCGTCCGGTCGGTGAGAATGGTGATATCGAGCGAACTGGGCAGCGTTTCGCGCAGGGTCGGCAGCAGGGCCTTGATGCGGTCCACCACCTCGATGACGTTGGCGCCGGGCTGGCGCTGGACGTTCACGATCACCGCCTGCGTGTTGTTCGCCCAGGCCGCGATCCGGGTGTTCTCCTGGCCCTCCTCGACCGTCGCCACGTCGCGAATGCGCACCGGCGCACCGTTGCGGTAGGCCACGATGATGTCGCGGAACGTGTCGGGATCGGTGATCTGGTCGTTGGCGTTGATGGTGAGCGCGCGCGCCGGCCCGTCGAAATTGCCCTTGGGCGTGTTGACGTTGGCGTTCGAGATGGTGGTGCGCAGATCGTCGATGTTGAGACCGTAGGCGGCGAGCGCGGTCGGGTTGGCGCGAATGCGCACGCCGGGCTTCTGGCCGCCCTCGAGGTTCACCAAGCCGACCCCGGGAAGCTGTGAGATCTTCTGCGCGAGGCGCGTATCGACGAGGTCGTGGACCTTGGTGAGAGGCTCGGTCTTGGAGGTGACGGCGAGGGTGAGCACCGGCGCGTCGGCCGGATTGAACTTGGCGTAAATCGGCGGCGACGGCAGGTCGCCCGGCAGGAGATTGCCGGCGGCATTGATGGCGGCCTGGACCTGCTGCTCGGCGATGTCGAGCCCGAGCTTCAGGTCGAACTGCAGGGTGATCGACGAGGCGCCGGCCGAGCTGGTCGACGTCATCTGGTTCAGACCCGGCATCTGGCCGAACTGGCGCTCCAGCGGCGCCGTGACCGAGGTGGTCATCACCTCGGGGCTGGCGCCGGGGTAGAGGGTCAGGACACGGATCGTCGGATAGTCGACCTGCGGCAGCGCCGAGAGCGGGAGGAAGCGGTACGCGATGATGCCGACCAGCATGATCGCGACCATGAAGAGCGAGGTCGCGACCGGCCGTTCGATGAAGATCCGCGACGGATTCATGTCGCGGCTGCCCTACTGGTTGGTTTGCGTAGCCGGCCGGCCGGCGCCGCTGCCGGGATTCGCTCCGGAACCACCGGTGGCCTGCTGACGCCGGCGCTGGCCCTCGGCCGGGGCCTGGGCATCGGGCGGCGCGTTGGCGACCGGCGGCCCGGCCGAGGCGCGCGGCGCCGGCACCGGCTTGCGGATCTTGGCGCCATCGCGCAGCCGGTCGACGCCGTCGATGACGACCTGGTCGCCGACCTTGAGCCCCTTGAGGATCGCCACCTTCTCGCCGTCGGTGGCGCCGAGCTCGACGACGCGGATCTCCACGGTGTCGTCGGCCTTCGCGAGATAGACGAAGGTGCCGGGCTGGCCGCGCTGGATGGCGGCGACGGGCACGACGACGGCGTCCTTCACCGTGTCGGCCAGCAGGCGGACGTTCACGAACTGGTTGGGAAACAGCGATTCGTCGGTATTGTCGAAGATCGCGCGCAGCTTGACGGTGCCGGTGGTCAGGTCGATCACATTGTCGGTCGTGTCGAGGCGGCCGACCGCCAGCTCGTTCTTCTGGGCGCGGTCGAGCACGCGCACCTCGAGAGTCTCACCCGTCTTCAGACGCTGCCGCACCAGCGGCAGGGAATCCTCGGGGATCGTGAACAGGACCGAGATCGGCTGCACCTGGATGATGACGCAGATGCCGCTGGAATCGCCCATGGTGACGTAGTTGCCCTTGTCGACCATGCGCAGGCCGATCTTGCCGGTGAGCGGCGCGACGATCCGCGTGTAGGTGACGTTGAGCTTGGCGGCATCGACCTGCGCCTGGTCGATCACCAGAGCGGCCTCGTACTGGCGCACGAGCGCGACCTGCGTGTCGTACTGCTGCCGGGCGATCGAATCCTGCTGCACGAGTTTGCGGTAGCGCTCGAGGTCCATCTGGGCATTCTTGAGCAGCGCCTCGTCGCGCTGCTGCTGGCCGATTGCCTGCTGCAGGGCGACCTCGTAGGGCCGCGGATCGACCTGGGCGAGCAGCTCGCCCTGCTTCACCATCTGGCCTTCCTTGAAATAGACCTCGGTGAGCTGACCCGTGATCTGGGTCTTCACGTTGACGGTCTGCAACGGCGTCACGGTGCCCAGGGCGCGCAGGATGATGGGAATCTCGCCCTTCGCAGCGGTTGCCACCCCCACGGGGACCGCCATGCCGGCGGCAAACCGCCCGGCCGGCGCACGAGCAGGCGGCGCCGAGCCCGACTGCGAAATGTACCAGCCCGCGCCAGCCACCACGGCCAGCCCGAAACCGATCCCGAGGAGGGTTCGCAGCCGCTTCATTCGTCCCATACACTCCAGAAAGCACAGCCCGTTTTACATACGAGCCGGCAGCGCGGAGTCTCCCCCACGTAAATGGCAGACGCAAGGCGCCGGCCGCGAATCGCGGGAGGGCAACGTCCGAGAGGCCGAAAAGACCCCTCGGAACACATGGATCCGTCGCTCAGTCCGCGCGCCTGTCCTCGACGTAGAGGCTGCCACCGCCCGCCCGGAACTTGGCGCTCATCTCGTCCATACCCTGCTTCGCATAGTCCCGGATGTCCCGGGTGATACGCATCGAGCAGAACTTCGGACCGCACATGGAGCAGAAATGCGCAGTCTTGTGCGCCTCCTTGGGCATGGTCTCGTCGTGGAACTTCTCGGCCGTGGCGGGGTCAAGCGAGAGGTTGAACTGGTCGCGCCAGCGGAAGTCGAACCGCGCCCGCGACAGCGCATCGTCGCGCAGGCGGGCGGCGGGATGGCCCTTCGCCAGGTCGGCGGCGTGAGCCGCTATCTTGTAGGTGATCACCCCAACCTTCACATCATCTCGATCCGGCAGGCCGAGATGCTCCTTGGGCGTCACGTAGCAGAGCATCGCCGTGCCGAACCAGCCGATCATCGCGGCGCCGATGCCCGAGGTGATGTGGTCGTAGCCGGGGGCGATGTCGGTGACGAGCGGCCCCAGCGTGTAGAACGGCGCCTCGCCGCATTCGCGCAGCTGCTTGTCCATGTTGGCCTTGATCTTGTGCATGGGCACGTGGCCCGGCCCCTCGATCATGACCTGGCAGCCTCTGTCCCAGGCGACCTTGGTGAGCTCCCCCAGCGTCTCCAGCTCGGCGAACTGTGCGGCGTCGTTGGCGTCGGCGTTGCAGCCCGGCCGCAGCCCGTCGCCCAGCGAGAAGGAGACGTCGTACTTGCGCATGATGTCGCAGATGTCGCCGAAATGCTCATACAGGAAGCTTTCGCGATGCTCGGTGAGGCACCATTGCGCCATCATCGAGCCGCCGCGGCTCACGATGCCGGTGACCCGGCTGGCCGTGAGCGGTACGTGCGCGAGGCGCACGCCGGCATGGATGGTGAAATAGTCGACGCCCTGCTCGGCCTGCTCGATCAGCGTGTCGCGGAAGACCTCCCAGGAAAGCTTCGTCGGGTCGCCGCCGACCTTCTCCAGCGCCTGGTAGATCGGCACGGTGCCGATCGGCACCGGCGCGTTGCGCACGATCCATTCGCGCGTGTCGTGGATGTTTCGGCCGGTCGACAGGTCCATGACCGTGTCCGCGCCCCAGCGGATCGCCCAGACCATCTTCTCGACCTCTTCCTCCATCGACGAGGAAACGGCGGAGTTGCCGATGTTGGCGTTGATCTTCACCAGGAAGTTCCGGCCGATGATCATCGGCTCCAGCTCGGTGTGGTTGATGTTGGCCGGGATGATGGCGCGGCCCGCCGCCACTTCCTGGCGCACGAATTCCGGGGTGATGAACGCGGGCAAGGCCGCGCCAAAACTCTCGCCATCGGCCAGTCGCGCCTCGGCGCCGTCGAGGACCTGCTTGCGCCCGAGATTCTCGCGCGTCGCGACGTAGATCATCTCCTTGGTGATCACGCCGGCGCGCGCCCATTCGAACTGAGTGATCGGCCGGCCGTCGAGGCCGCGCAGCGGCCGCGGCGTCTGGGGGAATGGTCGCAGCACCGATTGCTTCACGTTTCCATTGTCGATCGGCTGGACGGCCCGGCCGGCATAGTCCTCGACCCCGCCGCGTTCGAGGATCCAGGCACGCCGTGTCTGGGCGAGCCCCTGGCGCACGTCGATCGCAATATCGGTGTCGGTATAGGGGCCGGTCGTGTCGTAGACCCGGACCGGCGGCTCGGCGGGCGACGACAGCGCGATCTCGCGCAGGGGCACGCGCAGGTCGGGCGCTGCTTCCGGTGTCGCATGGACCTTGCGAGATGCAGGCAGCGGCCCCGTCGTGACGGTGGGGGCGGTGGTGGTGACGATGGTGTCCATGATGGATCTCCCGTGGCTGGTTGGCGGACGGAGATCCGGTGTTTTGTCGTGCAAAGGATGTATCCAGTCCCTTCGCCGGCATGACCCGGATCAGGTTCAAAGGGTCACCGCGCCGACGCCAGCAGGACTGGCGACCATCGGTATCTCAGCCCCTTGACGGGACCCCCCTTGGACAAGGGTCAGCTTAGGTCGCCGGGCTCAACATCTCAAGCTTTCGCAAACTGACCCGCCAGTTCCGCAATTCCTTAACTCGAGGCTTCTAGCGTCCCCGCCTGCAGGAATCGGGGGGTATCGATGCGGGCCACGGGGATCGTCAGCGGTTTGCTCTTGGCCGCGCTGGCCCTGGCGCCATCGCCCGTCCTTGCGCAGACGCCCGATGCGGGGCCCGCCACCGGGCTCAGGGCCGAGTTGCAACGCTTCCTGTACGACGAGGCGACGGCCGTCCTGCACCTGCGCAGCTACCTGTTCGACCGACAGAACCAGAGGCCGCCCAGCCTGGCGGCCATCGTCGCCGGCGGCTGGGTCGGACTGCAGACGGGCTGGTTCTACGATACGCTGCAGATCGGCGCCGTCGGCTACACGACACAACCGGTTTGGGCGCCGCAGGGCCGCAACACCACCTCCGACGGCACGTCGCTGCTCAAGCCGGGGGGATACGGCTACTTCACGCTCGGTCAGGCCTATGCCTCGGCCCGCTGGAACAAGCAGACCGTCACGGTCTTCCGTCAGTATCTCGACGAACTCGAGGTCAATCCGCGCGACGACCGCGAGATCCCGCAGACCTTCGAGGCCTATGCGCTGCGCGGCACGCTCGGACCGGTCAACTACTTCGCAGGCTATGTCGCCGCCATGAAGCCGCGCGACTACTCGGCCTTCATCAACATGGGCGAGGCGGCCGGCGCGCCGAACGTCAACAAGGGCATGGGCCTCTTCAGCGTGAAGTACGGCAACATGAACGAGCTGCAGGTCCGTGCCTCGACCTATTATGTGCCCGACATCCTCTGGTCGAGCTATGCCGACGTGGGCGGCACCATCAGGCTGAACGAAGACCTTCGCGTCCAGCTCGCCGGCCAGTTCGCCGTGCAGGGCAGCAACGGCCTCAACCTTCTCACCGGTACGCCCTTCAGCACTTTCTGGGGCGGCTTCCGCGCCGATGCCTTCTGGGGGCCGATGGCCTTCCGCGTCTCCTATACGCAGATCGGCTCGGCCGCGGCTTGGCGGAACCCCTACGGCATCTTCATCGGCTACAACAAGATGCAGTCGCTGGACTTCAACCGGGCCGGCGAAATGGCCGTCACGGCGGGGGCCAGCTACGATTTCAAGGGCGCAGGCCTTCCCGGCGTGATCTTCCTCGCGACGGCGACCTACGGCGGCAACTCGGTCAATCCCCAGACACACACGTCGCTGTCCAACAACTGGGAATACGATCTCGAGCTGGCCATTCGGGGCGACACCATGCCGAACGCGCCCGACTGGCTGAAGCCCTTCAACCTGCGCAACCGCGTCGCCTTCGTCGACCAGTACCTCAACAACACCGTCACCTCCTATACGGAGTACCGCGTGCAGTTGAACTACGAACTGACCTGGAGGGGTCCGCGCCTGCGTCTGTAAAGGCGCTACTGTCGCCCCGAGAGCAGCGAAGCACCGAACGGAATGCCCGGACGACTACGAGCCTGGCGTGCGATCCTTCGCTGCGCTCAGGACGACAAAAGAGACTTCTCGACGCTCCCCAGAGCGTTCACGCCTCGAGTGAATCTTTCGGGATTTCCGAGCGGGCGAGAATGTAATGCTGCAACTATCAAGGCTCAGGATATGCTCACTTGGCGTGCCCCCCCTAAGTGACTCCCCCCGGAGAGGGGAAGCCGATGATGCGAACCGTGACGTCAGCTGGCAAGCCGGGTGGGCTGGCATTGGCCCTGCTCGCGATGGCGCCGGTCCAATCCGCCCTTGCGCAGGAAAGCGCACCGCCCACGGAGGCACCGACGTCCCGGCTCGGCGCGGAACTGCAGCGCTTTCTCTACGATGAAGCGACGGCCGTCCTGCACCTGCGCAGCTACCTGTTCGACCGACAGAACCAGAGGCCTCCCAGTTCGGCTGCCATCGTCACGGGCGGCTGGGTCGGCCTGCAGACGGGATGGTTCTACGACACGCTGCAACTCGGTGCCGTCGGCTACACGACACAACCGGTCTGGGCGCCGCAGGGCCGTATCACCACCTCCAACGGCACGTCGCTGCTCAAGCCGGGGGGATACGGCTTCTTCACCCTGGGCCAAGCCTACGCCTCGGCCCGCTGGAATGGACAGACGGCCACGGTCTTCCGGCAGATCGTCGACGAACTCGAGGTCAATCCACGCGACAATCGCGAGATTCCGCAGACGTTCGAGGCCTATGCGCTGCGCGGCATGCTCGGACCGGTCAACTACTTCGCAGGCTACGTGGCCGCCATGAAACCCCGCGCCGACTCCGCCTTCATCAACCTGGGCGAAGCGGCCGGCGCGCCGAACGTGAACAAGGGCATGGGCCTGTTCAGCGTGAAGTACGGCAACATGAACGAGGTGCAGGTCCGCGCTTCGACGTACTATGTCCCGGATATCCTGTGGTCGAGCTACGCCGATGTCGGCGGCACGATCAGGGTGAACGAGGATTTGCGCGTGCGGCTCGCCGGCCAGTTCGCCGTGCAGGGCAGCAACGGCATGAACCTCCTCACCGGCCAGCCCTTCAGCACCTTCTGGGGCGGCTTCCGCGCCGATGCCTTCTGGGGGCCGATGGCCTTCCGCGTCTCCTATACGCAGATCGGCTCGGCCGCGGCTTGGCGGAACCCCTACGGCATCTTCATCGGCTACAACAAGATGCAGTCGCTGGACTTCAACCGGGCCGGCGAGATGGCCGTGACCGCAGGAGCAAGCTATGATTTCAGGGGGGCGGGGCTCCCCGGAGTGATCTTCCTCGCGACGGCGACCGGCGGCAGCAACGCGGTCAATCCCGCCACCGGCGCAGGCATCTCCACCAATTGGGAATACGATCTCGAGCTGGCCATCCGAGGCGATGCCATGCCGGACGCGCCCGATTGGCTCAAGCCGTTCAACCTCCGCAACCGGGTCGCCTTCGTGGACCAGTATCAGGGTCGCACTGTCAACTCCTACACGGAGTACCGCGTCCAGCTGAACTACGCGCTGACCTGGAAGGGACCGCGCCTGCGCTAGACGACCTGTCCCGCGCGCATCTCCGCAATCTCGGCGTCGGAATAGCCGGCCTCCTTCAGCACCTCGTCCGTGTGCTGGCCGAGCGTCGCCGGCGGGCGGTCGATCGAGCCGCCGCCATGCTCCAGGCGGAAGCCCGAACCGACGACCTTGATCGGGCCGTGCTCGGTCTCGACGGTCTGCAGCACGGTCCGGTGCTTGAAGAGGTCGAGCTGCGCGGTCTCGGGGATGCTGTGGACGCGGCCGGCCGGCACGTCGGCCTTGGCGAAGCGCTCGATCCAGATCCCTGAATCCTCGGTCTTCATCGCCCCTTCGACGATCTCGTGCAGGGCGGTGTTGTTGGCGATGCGCGTGGCCCAGTCGACGAAGCGCGGATCGTCCAGCACCTCCTCGCGGCCCAGCACCTTCATCAGCCGCTTGAACTGTGGATCGGTCATGACGGCCAGCACGATCCAGCCGTCGCGGGTCTTGAAGAGATTGCCGGTGGGCTTGCGCGTCACCGACAGGTTGGCGGCCTGGCCGTGGACGCGGCCGGTCATCATGTGCTCGGTGAACTGCTGGGCGAGATAGCCCATTACGGCGTCGATCATGGCGACGTCGACGAGTTGCCCCTTGCCGGTGTGGGTACGCTGGTACAGCGCCGAGGCGATGCCCAGAGCGGCGGTGGCGCCCGACATCACGTCGGCGCCGGCGAAGCCCACGCGCGTCGGGCCGTTGTTCTCGAAGCCGGTGATCGACATCAGACCCGACATCGCCTGGATCATGCCGTCGAAGGCCGCCGTCTTGGACTCGGGCCCGACCTGGCCGAAACCCGACACGGCGCAATAGATCAGCCGGGGATTGATCTGCTTCAGCGTCTCGTAGCCGATGCCGAGCTTGTCCATCACGCCCGGTCGGAAGTTCTCGACGACCACGTCGGCCGTCTCGACCAGTCGCTTCACGACCTCGATCGCCTTGGGCTGCTTCAGGTCGAGCGTGATCGAACGCTTGTTGCCGTTCACCGCGACCCACGGCGCCGCGAGGCCCCGCTTCTCCCAGTCGTTGGACCGGGTGCCGAAGCGCATGTCGTCGCCTTCGCGCGACTCGATCTTGATGACGTCGGCCCCGAGAAGGGCGAGCTGGTAGGAGCTGTAGGGCCCCGCCAGCACGCGCGTGAAATCGACGACCTTTACGCCCGTGAACGGCTTACTCATGTCACTCCTACGCCACGCCCGCCTGTTTGCGCTGGGTGAGTGCGACCTGCTTCACCTTGTCGAACTCGGCACGCCGCTTGGCGACCTCCTCGGGCGGCATGCGCTCGATATTGTTGTAATCGTTCTTCCAATCCCCGTCGTCGGTCCAGCGCAGCGGCGACTGCACCGTCGTGCGCGGGCCGATGGCGCTCTCCAACACCTTCAGCGCGAGATCGAGCGTGAAGCGCTGGGTGTCGGGCTCGTGCGGCTTGCCGCAGGAGTTCCCCAGCGGGAAATCGCTGAACAGGAACCGTGGAACACCCACCCATTCGACGATGTCCTTTGCCGCCCCCATCACCACGGTGGGGATGCCATTCCGTTCGAGATATCGTGCGACCAGACTCACGGTCTGGTGACAGACGGGTCATGTAGGCACGAGGAGCGCCGCGTCGACCTGGTCCTGTCGACACCGGGCCAGGATCTCCGGCGCATCGGTCTCCAGGGTCACGCGCTGGCTGCGGTTGGTCGGCGCTCCATGGAACCGGGCCGCCAGCTTGAAGCGCCCTTCCTTGGCGAACTCGCGCATCAGCGGCAGCGGGAACCAGGTGTTGCTGTCAGTCGCCGTCGTGTGCTTGCGATCGTAGCCGATATGGGAAATGCGGGTGTCGTGGTCCTGCGACGTGTCGCCCGAATAGACCGTGTAGAACTTGGCAGCGGCGTTGTAGAGGGCGCCGGGTCCCTGGTCTCCCTTGTCCGGCTGGTACGGGGCCGCGGTCGAGATCAGCGCGACCGTGCTGTCCTTCAACGGCTTCTTCATCGGCGTGAAGGGAGCGTCGGTGTAATGCGCCCAGCGGTACGGATTGTCGTAGCCCAGCGCGAGGTAATACTCGCGGGTACGGCGCATGTATTCGAGCGGCGCGTCGAATTCCGGCGCGAAATCTGTCGTGTCGACCATGGGTGAAAACTGAACCCGCCGATGCGCCAAGTCAAATTCGCAGGGCGGCTGTCCGCTCCCACCAAGCCGCGATCAAGCCGCGTGCGAACCTGACCCCGATGTAACCCGCCGGCCATAGTGCCGCCCAACTCCGTCGCCCTATATATGAAACGATATCGGACAGGCTGGGGAGCGCATCGCATGGCGATCAGACGGCGCAGCGTATTGGCGGGCAGCGCAGCCCTTTGGATCGCCGCGCCGGCGATCCTGCGGGCCCAGACCCCGGCTCCGGCGGGCACGATCCACGTCAGCCACGGCTTCGCCATGCACGGCGAGCCCAGGTACAAGCCCGATTCAGGCCCGCCCGACTATCTGAACCCGGAGGCGCCCAAGGGGGGATCGGTACGCCTCGCGCCGCGAGCCGGCAGCCAGACCTTCGATTCGCTGCATCCCTTCATCCTGAAGAGCGTTCCGGCGGCCGGCATCGGCCAGCTCTGGGACACGCTCTGCTGGAACTCCCGCGACGAGGCGTCTACCGAGTATTGTCTGATCGCCGAGACGATCGAGTGGCCCGAAGACCGGTCGTGGGCGGCCTTCACCTTGCGCCCTCAGGCACGCTGGCACGACGGCAGCCCGATCACGGTCGAGGACGTGATCTTCTCCCTCGACATCCTGAAGTCCAAGGGACTGCCGAACTACGCCTTCTACTACAACGACGTGCTGAAGGCCGAGAAGGTCGGTGACCGCAAGGTGAAGTTCACCTTCCGCGACGACACCAACAAGGAGCTGCCGCTGATCATCGGCCAGCTCCCCATCCTGCCCTCCAAATGGTGGGCCAGCCGCGACTTCGAGAAGGTGTCGCTCGAGCCCGCGCTCGGCAGCGGCCCCTACAAGGTCGAGTCCTTCGATGTCGGCCGCTCCATCACCTATCGTCGCGTCGAGGACTGGTGGGCCAAGGACCTCTGGATGAACCGCGGCCGCAACAATTTCGACGTGATCCGCTACGAGTACTATCGCGACGCCAGTGTGCAGTTCGAGGCCTTCAAGGCCGGCGACATCGACGTCCGGCAGGAGAATATCGCGCGCAACTGGGCGACGTCGTACGACATCCCCGCGGTGCGGGACGGTCGCATCCAGCGGGCCGAGATTCCGCACGAGCTTCCAACCGGCATGCAGTGCTTCGCCTTCAACACGCGGCGCGACTACTTCAAGGACCGGCGCGTGCGCGAGGCGATCGGCACGATGTTCGACTTCGCCTGGTCGAACAAGAACCTGTTCTACGGCATGTACAAGCGCAACGTGTCGTTCTTCGGCAATTCCGAGCTCGCCTCCTCCGGTCTGCCCACGCCTGCCGAGCTGAAGTACCTTGAGCCGCTGCGCGGCAAGATTCCCGAGGAAGTCTTCACCAAGGAGTTCAAGCTCCCGGAGTCCGACGGCACCGGCAACGTCCGCGACCTGGCGCGACGGGCGCTGGCGCTGCTCAAGGAAGCCGGCTGGGAAATCAAGGACGGGAAGATGACGGAGACGAAGACGGGCCGAAAGCTCGCCTTCGAGATGCTCCTGGGCGACTCCAGCTTCGAGCGGGTGGTTCTTCCCTACAAGCAGAACCTGGAGCGCATCGGCATCGACATGACCGTGCGAACGGTCGACTCGGCGCAGTTCAAGCGCCGCGAAGACGAGTTCGACTTCGACATGATGGTCGAAGGTTTCGGACAGTCGCTGTCGCCGGGCAACGAGCAACGCGATTTCTGGGGATCGAAGGCCGCCGACAGCAAGGGCAGCCGCAACACGATCGGCATCAAGGACGCGGCGATCGACCAGCTGATCGAGACGCTGATCGCCGCGCCAGACCGCGAGAGCCTGATCAACGTCACCCGCGCGCTCGACCGGGTGCTGCAGTGGAACTACTTCGTTGTGCCGAACTGGCACAGCAACACGGTCTACATCGCCTACTGGAACCGGTTCGACCGTCCGGCCAAGGCGGCGAAATACGCACCGTTCGCCTTCGACACATGGTGGCTCGACCAGGCCAAGGACCGCGCGCTGCAGCGCGACAAGAAGTAGGCGACGCCTCGCTCCATGCTCGCCTACATCCTGCGCCGACTGATTCTCGTGGTGCCGACCCTGTTCGGCATCATGGTCATCAACTTCTTCATCATCCAGGCGGCGCCCGGCGGCCCGGTCGAGCAGATGCTGGCGCAGATCGACGGTACGGCCGTCGGCGCCACCGAGCGCTTCACCGGCGGCTCGGGCGAGACGGTGCGCAGCTCGTCCGGCGACCAGACCAGCAGCTATCGCGGCGCCCGCGGCCTGCCCAAGGAGCTGATCGAGCGCATCGAGAAGATGTACGGCTTCGACAAGCCGGCCTACGAACGGTTCTTCATGATGATGAAGAACTACGTCACTTTCGATTTCGGCGAGAGCTTCTTTCGCAACAAGAGGGTCGTCGACCTGGTCCTCGAGAAGATGCCGGTGTCGATTTCCTTGGGCGTCTGGACGACCCTGCTGATCTACCTGATCTCCATCCCGCTCGGCATCGCCAAGGCGGTGCGTGACGGGTCGCGCTTCGACCTGTTCTCCTCGACGGCGCTGATCGTGCTCAACGCCATTCCGGGATTCCTCTTCGCGCTGCTGCTGGTCGTGCTGTTCGCCGGCGGCGGCTACTTCAAATGGTTCCCGCTGCGCGGACTGGTCTCGGACAACTGGGAAACACTGAGCACGGTCGACAAGATTCTTGATTATCTGTGGCACATGGTCTTGCCGATCGGCGCCATGGTGATCAGCGGGTTCGCCACGCTGACCTTCCTCACCAAGAACTCCTTCATCGAGGAAATCCACAAGCAGTATGTCCTCACCGCCCGCGCCAAGGGCCTGGCCGAACGCCGCGTGCTCTACGGCCACGTGTTCCGCAACGCCATGCTGATCGTGATCGCGGGTTTCCCCGCCGCTTTCGTCGGCGTGCTGTTCACGGGATCGCTGCTGATCGAGGTGATCTTCTCGCTCGACGGCCTCGGCCTGCTGGGCTTCGAGGCGGCGCTCAACCGCGACTATCCGGTGATGTTCGCGACCATGTATTTCTTCGGCCTGATCGGCCTTCTCATGGGGATTCTGGGCGACATCATGTACACGCTCGTTGATCCGCGGATCGACTTCGAGGCGCGCGCCTGATGAGCCCCATCAGCCGGCGCCGCCTGGCGATCTTCCGCAGCAGCCGGCGGGGGATGGTGTCGCTCGCCATCTTCGGGCTGCTGTTCTTCCTGTCGCTCTTCGCCGAGTTCCTCGCCAACAACCGGCCGATCCTCGTCTACTACGACGGCGGCCTGTACGCGCCGATCTTCAGGGACTATCCCGAGACGACCTTCGGCGGCGACTTCCCGACCAACGCCGTCTACACCGATCCCGAAGTGCAGAAGCTGATCGAGGAGAAGGGCTGGATGTTGTGGCCACCCATTCCCTACAGCTACGACACGGTGGCCAAGGGCGAGGGCCGCACGTCCCTGCAGCCCCCGTCGTGGAAGCACCTGCTGGGCACGGACGACCAGGCGCGCGACGTGATGGCCCGCCTGATCTACGGCTTCCGCATCTCCGTGCTGTTCGGCCTGGCGTTGACCATAGCCAGCTCGATCATCGGGATCGCGGCGGGCGCCATACAGGGTTACTTCGGTGGGTTGGTCGATCTGATCTTCCAGCGCTTCCTCGAGATCTGGTCGAGCATGCCGACGCTCTACATTCTCATTATCCTGGCAAGCCTGATACAACCCGGCTTCTGGGTGCTGCTGGGAATCATGTTGTTGTTCAGCTGGATGTCTCTGGTCGGTCTGGTGCGCGCCGAATTCCTGCGCGGGCGCAACTTCGACTATGTCCGGGCGGCGCGCGCGCTCGGGATGAAGGACTCGCGCATCATGTTCCGGCACATCCTGCCCAACGCCATGACGGGCAGCCTGACGTTCCTGCCCTTCATCGTGGCCGCCTCGGTGACGACCCTGACCTCGCTCGACTTCTTGGGCTTCGGCCTGCCGCCGGGCTCGCCCTCGCTCGGTGAGCTTCTGCTGCAAGGCAAGAACAATCTCAACGCTCCCTGGCTCGCCTTCACCGGCTTCGTCGTCGTCGCCGTCATGCTGTCGCTGCTGGTGTTCATCGGCGAAGCGGTGCGCGACGCCTTCAACCCGCGCAAGGTGCTGGCGTGAGCGAACCGGCCCTGCTCGAGGTCAGGGACCTCTCCGTCGATTTCGGCACGGGCGAAAAGGCCGTGCACGCGGTCCGCGGCGTCAGCTTCGACATCAAGCGCGGCGAGACCGTCGCGCTGGTGGGCGAATCGGGCTCGGGCAAGTCGGTGACGGCGCTGTCGGTGCTGCAGCTGCTGGCCTATCCGGCCGCCAGCCATCCCACCGGCAGCATCCGGTTCCAGGGCAAGGAACTGGTCGGCGCCTCGACGCGCGAGCTGCTGGCGGTGCGCGGCAACCGCATCTCGATGATCTTCCAGGAGCCGATGACCTCGCTCAACCCGCTGCACACGATCGAGCGGCAGGTGAACGAGGTGCTGATCCTGCACAAGGGCCTGTCGCGCGAGGCGGCGCGCAAGCGCACGCTCGAGCTGCTCGAGCAGGTCGGCATT
>CAZPOS010000007.1:32996-56237 GCA_964588065.1 uncultured Reyranella sp. | reverse complement strand
ATGGTGTGCAGGTCGCACAGGTCCATCAGCCAGCAGCGCAGGGCGCGGCCGGTATTGTCCTCGAACAGCACGTTGTCGGGCAGGACCACGGCGCAGCGGCCGCCGGGCTTCAGGGTGCGCACGATGTGCTCGACGAAGGCGAGCTGCTTGTTCGAGGAGCCGGCGGTCACCGAGAAGTCCGAGCGGGTGGGCCGGCCGCCGCCCTTCTTGGTGCCGAAGGGCGGGTTGGTCAGCACCAGGTCGGCGCGCGGCAGGCTCTCGCCGTCCGGCGCCAGCGTGTCGGCGAGCTGGACGCCGCCCTCGATGCCGTGCAGCAGCAGGTTCATCAGGCAGAGCCGGTGCGTGTCGGGCACCAGCTCGGCGCCGGTGAAGGCATGGTGGACCTGGAAGTCGGCCTTGTCGGGCACCTTGTAGAGGTTGTCGGTGCGATCCTTGATGAAGCGGTCGGCAGCGACGAGGAAGCCGCCGGTGCCGGCCGCCGGGTCCTGCACCGTCTCGCCCGGCTGCGGCTGGACCAGCCGCACGATGCAGTCGATCAGCGGCCGCGGCGTGAAATACTGGCCGGCGCCGGATTTCTTGTCGGCGGCGTTCTTCTCCAGCAGCCCCTCGTAGAGATTGCCCAGCCCCTCCTCGCGCGCCGAGTACCAGTCGAGCTGGTCGATGCTGGAGGTCAGGGCCTTGAGGTTGGTCGGCTTGCGCAGTCGGGTCTGGGCGTCGGTGAAGATCGCGCGCACCAGCCCGTCCTTCGCCGCGGTGCTGCCGAGGTCCAGCAGCAGGCGCTTGTAGTGGTCGAGCTGGTCCATGCCCTCGCGCCTGGCCAGCTCGGCCCAGCGATAGGCCGCCGGCAGCCGCTCCTCGCGGCCGGTCTCCTGCAGCATCTTGAGGAACAGCAGGTAGGTGAGTTCGGTGACGTATTCGTTGTAGGTGACGCCGTCGTCGCGCAGCACGTTGCACAGCGCCCACAGTTTGGCGACGATGTCGGTGGTGGTGGCCATCAGCCTGCCTCTCTCCACAATTCCTCGTTGATGTTCGCCAGCACGAGGTCGAGCTCGCCGTCGAACACCCGGTTCAGTCGCGCGAAGCCGCCATCCTTGCGGAACGGCTCCCGGTCGAGCGTCTCGCGGTCGACCACGATCTCCTTCGCCACCTGCTCGCCGATCCGCTGCAGCCAGCGCTTCTGCGGCTCGGTCCAGGCGCGGCTGCGCCGGATCCGGTCCATCGCGTCCTGCACCCGGCGCGCATAGGGTACGAGCGGATCGCCCAGCGCCGCCTGCCGGATGTAGGCAATGAGCGGCGCCACGATGTCCTCGTTGCGCGCCTGCGACCAGGCGGTGCGCAGGTTCGCCTCGGAATAGCCCTTGAGGTCGAAGGCCCGCCGCAGCGCCAGCAGGTCGGCCCGCGTCAGGTCGCGCGGCCGCTGTACCACGAGCCTGAGCGCGGCGATGGTGTTGAGATTGTCGCGGATGAAGGCGGCAAAGCCGTCGAGGAAATCCTCCGGCCGGGTCGCCGTGCCGTAGCCGCGCGACACGCCCAGCAGCCGGTCGGGGTGCTGCGAGATCGGCAGGTAGCGCGGCGCGTCGCCGTCCGCCTGCCAGTCGAGGATCGGGCCCAGTTCCCTGCGGTCGGCGAACCACGCGGCCAGTTCGGCCGGCGGCGTCTCCAGCAGCCGCTGCAGCGTCTCCTCCGGCGTCTCGCCGGCCACCGCCTCGAAGCGCGCGCGCGCCTCGGGCGCGAGCTTGTTCAGCCGGCGGCGCAGCTTGACGGCGATCTGCTCGCGGATGGTATCGCGCTCGGTGTCGTCGCGGGCCCTGGTGAGTTCGTCGACGAGCTGGCCGAACGGGATCGAGGGATTGACCACGATGGGCCGCATCTCGGTCAGGTTCTGCAGATGCGGATAGAGATCGACCGCGTCGAAGATGCGGAACACCTCCTTGCCGATATCCGGGCAGAGCCGCGTCGCCCGGCCGATCATCTGCTCGTAGAGGATGCGGCTGTTGACCCGGCGCAGGAACACGAGGTTCGTGATCTTCGGCACGTCGATGCCGGTGGTCAGCAGGTCGACCGTGACGGCGATCCGCGGATGAGCGTCGTTGCGGAAGGACCGGATCAGCGTCTGCACCCTGTCGACGCTGCCGGTGATCTTCTTCACCGCCGCATCGTCGATCCCGCCATAGGCCGCGGCAAAGGCCTTCTTGACCTCGGCCACGACGATGTCGGCATGGGCGTCGGTGGCGGCGAAGATCAACGTCTTGTCGGGCAGCGCCGGATCGATGTGACGCGCCAGTTCCTCGGCCACCACGCGGTTGAACTCGGTCGTGACGACCTTGCGGTTGAACGACTCGACCTCGAACGAAAGGGCGTCCGGCGCATGGGCGAGGTCGATCTCGCCGGTCTTCGTGTTCAGCAGTTCGAGCTGCTGGTCCTTCTCGAAGGTGATGCCGGATCTCGCCAGCGCCGTGGTGATGCGGAACGGCGGCTCGTGATCGATCAGGAAGCCGTCGATCACCGCATCGCGGTAGGAATATTTGTAGATCGGGTCGCCGAAGATCTCGGTCGTGTGCAGCGCCGGCGTCGCGGTGAGGCCGATCTTCACCGCGTCGAAATAGTCGAGCACGCGGCGATACTTGGAGACGTAGTCGTCCTGGCCGCGGAAGCCCAGTTCGGAATCGCTCAGCTCGCGGTCGAGCAGATAGCCGCGATGGCATTCGTCGACCACCACCAGGTCGTACTGGTCGACCGGCGGCGCTTCGGACGGGTCGGCGGCATAGAGCACGCGCTTCACCAGCCCCTGGATGGTGCAGATGTGAACCCTCGTGTCGGCCTCGGGCTCGACGTCCTGCGGCTTCTTCAGGCCGAAGATGTCGGCGAAGGCCTTGCCCGACACGACCTTGGTGGTCGTGAACTCGCCCGCCGCCTGCTCGCCCAGCGCCGAACGGTCGACCACGAAGCAGATGCGCCGGAACCGCCGGGTGGCCAGCAGGCGATAGAGCATGGCGATGGCCAGCTTGGTCTTGCCGGTGCCGGTCGCCATGGCCAGCAGCATCGCGCGCCGGTCCTGCGCCAGCGCCGCCTCGACCGCCTTGATCGCGTGCTTCTGGTAGTCGCGCAGGGAGAAGCCGAAATCGAAGGGCAGTTCGTCCAGCGCCCGGGTCGCGGCATCGCGATCGACCTGAAGCTGCTCCAGAAGGCCCTGCGGCGTCGGCCAGTCGACCAGCGCGCGGCGGTGGTTGGCGGCGCGGCGCGTGTCGCGGAACCAGATGCCGCTCTCGGTCTCGATCTGCTTCAGGTAGGCGCGGCCGTTGCTGGCGAACACGAAGGGCACGCGATAGTCGCCCCACGGCCCGCCGCAGAAGGCGCCGCCGTCGGGCGCCGCGATGCTCCTCGCATAGCGTTCCGACTGGTCGATCGCCGTCGACACGGTCTTGCGCCGGCGCTTGGCCTCGACCAGCCCGACCAGGTCTAGGCCGGCGAACAGCGCATAGTCGGCCGGGCCGCTGGCGGTCGGCCATTCGGCGATGGCGCGGTTCCGTCCCTTCGCCGGGCGCGCGCCATCGGCATGTCGCAAGGTCGCGCTGTCGGCCTCCCAGCCGCGGTCGCGCAGCTGCTGGTCGATCCGCTCGCGGGTGCCCGCCTCGTCGAGATCGATGTGGGCGGCCGCCTCGAGTCCCGCCTCCAGCAGGGCGGCGGCCTCTTCCTTCGGCGCCTGGAGCGCCATCGCCTGCAGCTCGGCCAGCCGCGCCGAGAGCGAGAGCTTCTCGGCCTCGGTCTCGAGCGCGAGATGCTCCCAGACGGCGCGCTCCTCGCTGAGCTGCCGCACGCGGCGTTCGCTCTCGTCGCGCGCCGAGGCGAATTCCTCCGCCTCGCGCGCGCTCGCCGCCGCCGACTGCCGCAGCGCCTCGATCTCGGCGCGCAGAGCCGCCGTGGCATCGACCGGCTCGCGCGGCGGCACGAAGGGGCCGGGCTTGAAATCGGGCACGCCGCCGAAGGTCCGGTGGAACCAGACCCCGAGTTGGCGCGAGAGTTTGAGCGCCGCCAGCGCCTCGGCGTGGGTGCCGGCGGCTTCGTGGACGGCGGCGTTGCCGACCAGCCGCAGCCGGTGGAACAGGTCGGAGACCTCGCGCGGCAGGATGCGCTCGGCGCGCAGGCGGCCGAGCGTCCGTTCGAACGTCTCCTCGCCCTCGTAGAGGCTGTGCCGCGCGGCGATCAGCCGGGCCAGCAGCTCGGCGAACTGCCGCATCTTGACGAGGCACGTCGAGGGATCGTCGCGGAAGTATCGCTCCGCCAACGCGCCCAGCTGCACCAGCTTCGGCTCCTCCTTTGCGAGGAATCCGAAATTCGGTGTCGAGACCCTGTCCCCCTGCCCCTGCACGCCGCGATTATCGCGGCGGTCCCTTCATTGGCAATGCTCAATCGCGCCGGCCGGCCGGCCTTGAAAATCGACGAAATACGTAACATATGAAGTGTCATGAGAAGAGACAGTCGATTGTCGGGCGTGCTGCACGTCCTGCTGCACATGGCGGAGCATCGCGATGCGATGACGTCGGAGATGCTGGCGCGCGCCATGGGCACCAATCCGGTGGTTATCCGCCGGCTGATGGCGGGCCTGCGCGAGCGCGGGTTCGTTCGCTCGGAGAAGGGTCATGGCGGCGGCTGGACGATTGCCTGCGATCTCGGCGCCGTGACCCTGCTCGACGTCTACGAGGCGCTCGGACGGCCCGGGCTGCTGGCCATGGGCAACCGCACCGAGGCGCCCGGCTGCCTCGTCGAGCAGGCGGTGAACGCCGCGCTGGGCGACGCCTTCGACGAGGCCGAGTCGCTGCTGCTCCGCCGCTTCGGCGCCCTCACCCTGGCGGCGCTGAGCGCCGACTTCCACAAGCGACTCGCCCGGCGCGGCGGGTCGACCGACCTGGAGAAGAACCATGCAGCATGACGCCGTCATCGTCGGAGGCGCCTTCGCCGGCCTCGCCGCCGCCACCTACCTCGCGCGTGCCCGCCGCCGCGTCTGCGTCATCGATGCCGGCCGTCCGCGCAACCGCTTCGCCGCGGCCTCGCACGGTTTCCTGGGGTCGGACGGCAGCGAGCCCGCCTCGATCCTCGCCCGGGCGCGATCGCAGCTCGCGGCCTATCCCGGCGTCACCTTCGTCGCGGGCGAGGCCGCGGACGCGACGGCGCGCGGCGACGGCTTCACGGTCGCGCTGGCGAACGGCGAGGAGATCGCGGCACGCAAGGCGATCCTGGCCTTCGGCCTGCGCGACATGCTGGAACCAATTCCCGGCCTGCAGGAACGCTGGGGCCGCACGGTGCTGCATTGCCCCTACTGCCACGGGTTCGAATTCAGCGACCGCCCCCTGGGTGTGCTCTTCCGCACGCCGATGTCGATTCACCAGGCCTGCCTGGTCGCCGAATGGGGACCGACGACCCTGTTCCTGAACGGCGCGGAGCTGGCGCCCGACGACGCGGCGCGGCTCGACCGGCATGGCGTGTCGATCGAGCCCGGCCGGGTCGCGCGTCTGGTGGGTGAGGGCAGCGCGCTCGCCGGGCTCGAATTCGAGGAGGGTCGCGTGCGCCCCGTGGAGGCGCTCTACGTCGCGCCGCAATCGTGCCTCTCCAGCCCGATCGCCGAGCGGCTCGGTGTCGCGATCGACGAGGGCCCGATCGGCCCGATCGTCCGCACCGATGCCGACCGGCTGACGAGCGTGCCCGGCCTCTACGCCGCCGGCGACATCGCCCGCGCGCCGCACAGCATCAGCTGGGCGGTGGCCGATGGCGTCACCGCCGGCACCTCGCTCCATCGCGCACTCGTGTTCGGCGGATGAACGCGGCGGCGCCCTTCGACGCGCCGGCGATGATCGCCGACTATGTCGCGGCCACGCCGCGCAAGGTGCCGGGCTTCGCCGACCTGCACCGCATGGCGATGCTGCTGCTGGCGGAGCAGGCGCCCGCTGCGGCGGAGATCCTCGTCGTCGGGGCCGGCGGCGGGCTCGAACTGAAAGCCTTCGCGGAGGCGCAGCCGGACTGGCGGTTCGCCGGCATCGATCCCTCGGCCGGCATGCTCGACCTTGCGCGCCGCGTGCTGGGACCGCTGGGCGCGAGGGTCGATCTGCGACAGGGTTTCGCCGACAGCGCACCGCCGGGGCCGTTCGACGGCGCGACCTGCCTGCTCACCCTGCACTTCCTGCAACGGCAAGAGCGCCTTCACATGCTGCGCGAGATCGGGCGACGCCTGAAACCCGGCGCAGCACTGGTGGTGGCGCATCACAGCGCACCGGACGGCGATGCGGCCATCGCCTGGCTCGCGCGATCGGCAGCCTTCGCGGGCGCTCCCGACGGCGACTTCAGCCGGGCCCGCCTGTCGGCCGCGAAGATGGCGGAACAGCTGCCGCTCCTGTCCGCCGACGAGGAGGTGGCCGTCCTGCGCGAAGCGGGCTTCGCGGACGCGGCCCTCTTCTACGCCGGCTTCTCGTTCAGAGGCTGGGTCGCGCGCGCCTGATCCTGCCGGGAGCTCCCACGATCAGCGCCTTCCCGCCCGTCACGCGCCTGGCGTGTTGCTGGCGTTCAGGAGCTGCGAGACCGCGGTGATGACCTGGGCCGGCGCGAAGGGCTTGGGCACCAGGATGCTGTTGGGCACGCCGAGCACGGGCCAGTCGTTGCTCTCGGAGCCGGTCATGTAGACCACCGGCATGTCGGGCTTTAGTTCGCGCGCATGTCGCGCCACATCCCAGCCGGTGGTGTCGGACCCGAGCTTGATGTCGGTGACGAGGGCCCGGACCTCCTCGCCATGCTCGTCAAGGGCCGCCAGCGCCGCTTCCGCCGTCGCCGCCAGCAGCACCTCGTAGCCACCATCCTCGAAGGAATCCCTCAACACGTCGCCGATCTCCGTCTGATCCTCGGCGATCAGCACGAGCACCGCTGTCTTTTCCACCACACACCCCCCTGGTCCGCGCTCCGACTTCCGGATGCCGTCGGCCTGCCCGACACGGACCTAGAACGACGGAGCGACTCGGTTAGTTCCCGTACACTGGGAAGCGGGGCCGAAACGCCGCAGGGCCTCACCCGATGATGGGAAACGTCACCGAGGTCGACGTCCCTTCGCTCGAACTGTCGATCGAGACCTGGCCGCCGATCTGGCGCGCCAACGATTCGACCAGCTTGAGCCCCGAGCCGCTCGACTCGCGCCTCTCGAAGCCGTTGCCATCGTCGCGGACGACGAGCCTGCCCTCGCCGAAGCCGACCCCGGCCTGCAGGCGCACGGAGATCTTCCCCGGCCTGCCGCCGAATGCGTGCTTGACGCTGTTGGTGACGGTCTCGTTGACGATGAGGCCCAGCGGGACCGCGCGCTCGATCGACAGCGCGACTTCATCGGCGTCGATCTCGATCGCGACCTCTTCGACCTGCTGCTCCATCGAGGCGCACAGCGCGCGGAGATAGCCGGCGACCTCGACGACCTGCGCATCCTGCCGCGGCGAAAGCTGGTCGTGGGCGAGCGAGATCGCATGGATACGGTTGGCGATGTGATCGAGGGCGCGATGGGTCTCGCCCGGCTGGAAGCGTCGCTTCTGCAGGCTGATCGAGGCGAGGATGAGCTGGAAGTTGTTCTTCACCCGGTGCTGCAGCTCCCGCAGCAGGGTCTCGCGCCGCCGGGCCTCGGCCGCCGCCTCCGCCAGCGCCGCCGCCTCGCCGGCCGGCGACGTGTTGCGCTCCAGGGTCGAGCCGATGATCGCCCCGGCCGCGACCATGAATGAGAGCGTGTCGGCGCTGAAGTCGCGCGGCACCGTGCTGTCGACCTCGAGCACGCCCCAGGCGGCACCATCGGTCAGGATCGGCACGTTCGCCAGCGAGACGATGCCATGTTCGCGCAGTATCTCGGACAGAACGAAGTCCGGCGCGTTGTTGCAGTCGGCGATGGCGACGGGCTCGGCCGTGAGATAGGCGCGGCCCGGCGGTGAGCGCAGGTCGGAGGGAAACGTCGCCACCCGCACCACGCCCTTCTTCCAGCCGGTGCCGGCGATCATCAGCAGATCGGCCGTCGCCGGGCGATACTGCATGATCTTGACGTGATGGATCTCGACCGCCCGCCCGACCTGCACGACCGCCTGGTCGAGGAAGCGTTCCGGCGCCCAGTGCTGTCCGGCCAGCCGCCCCAACTCCACCAGGATGCGGACGTGGCGTCGGAGCTTCGCGACATCGGCCGCCGCAGCGGCGGGATTGGATGGATCGGACATGGGTCCTGAACGCCCGGCGCACGCAAAGGTGCCGCCACCGGCGCTGTGCCGCCGAAACGGAATCGTTGTCATCCCGAGCGTGAGCGAGGGACCTTTTCGGTTCCCGAATTTTTTCCAGCGGCCCCTTGAAGGCCTAAAAGGCCTTTCTAGATCGATCGTTGCCGGCTCCGAAGAACCGGCCTCGCAGAATCGGCCGCCTCACGGGGGGCCGGGTCGCAACCATCGCTCAACGGAGGATGCTTCATGCGCAACACCATCGATTTCGCTCCCTTCTATCGCGGCACCGTCGGCTTCGACCGGGTCTTCGACCTGCTCGATTCAGTGGCGAGTCGCTCCGGCACCAACGGCTATCCGCCCTACGACATCGAGAAGACCGGCGACGATTCCTACCGGATCGTGATGGCCGTGGCGGGCTTCACCGAGGCCGAGCTCAACGTCGTGCAGAAGGAGAACGAGCTGCTGATCGGCGGCAAGTCGGCCGGCGGCGAGGACAAACGCGACTATCTCTATCGCGGCATTGCCGCGCGCGACTTCGAGCGCACCTTCCAGCTCGCCGACCATGTCCGGGTCGTGGGCGCACGGCTGGCCAATGGCCTGCTGACCGTCGACCTGCGCCGCGAGGTGCCGGAAGAGAAGAAGCCGCGCGTCATCGCGATCGAAAAGTCGGAACCCCGGGCCTCGATCGCCCGGCAGTAGGTCCGCCCCTTCCAGCGTTTGGTTCAACAGGAGGACAGGCATGACTGGTTCAGCTGCTTCCCCGAACACCGAGTGGAAGCCCGTTCGTTCCTTCGCGCCCGCGGCGCATCCGCCCCAGCTGGCGGCCGACACGCCGCGCGGACGCATCCTGGTGGTCGAGGACCAGGCCGTGGTGGCCCTCGATCTGCAGCGCACCCTGCGCGAGGCCGGCTATCGCGTCGTCGGACCGGCGACCAGCCTGCCCGCCGTCGAAGCGCTGCTGGCGCGCGGCCGGATCGATGCGGCCATCGTCGACGCCGATGCCGGCCGTCTCGCCTTCGTGCTGGCGGACCGGCTGGCCGATGCCGGCGTGCCGGTGCTGTTCCTCGCGGATGGCACCAACCCTCTGCCCGCCCGCCATGCCGGCGCGCCGATCCTGGAGAAGCCCTTCTCCCGGCCGCGCCTGCTCGAGGCGCTGGACAGGGTGCTGGCCGCGCCGCGCCTCGCCGACGAGCCGCTGGCCGAAGAGGAGCTGCCCTACGCCATCTCTCCGCCGGCCATGAGTTGGCCGCGCGTCTTCCCGCCGCTCTGACGCGGCGCGAGCGGCAGCCTCAGGGCTTGCGGGGTTTTTTGGGCTCGGGCGCCGATGTCCAGTCGACGCCCTCCATCGTCTTCAACAGCGCCTTGGCCGACGAGGATGCAACGCCGTCCTCGCCGAGCCAGCTCGCCCAAACATCGTCGTCGAGGATCGCGGGCATGCGCGGATCCTCTTCGCCGCTCTTGATGGTGCGGCGGATCAGCTGGTTGGCCGGCACGGTCGCCATCACGCAGAACAGCAGCGGCGCCGGCTGGCCCTCGATCGCGTAGCGCCGCCACACGAAGGCAAAGCCGCGCGGCCGGCCGTCCTGCGGATCGATCGTCCACTGCCGCGTCTCGCTGCGGCCCGACGGCTTCACCACCTCCTCGCCCTCGTTGAAGGTGCGGAACACGACGATGCCGCGCTGGCCGGCGTGGAAGGGGGTGCGGAACGGCTCCTTGCTGTCGATCGTCTCCGAGCGCGCATGGATCGGCCGCGGCCGCCGCCAGTCCTTCGGGTCGGGAAAGCCCCAGCGCATCGGCACGACCCGCCGCAGGCGCGCCTCGGCATCCCACACGATCACCGGCACCGCGGCGCCGACGCGGTAGGTGACGATGGCGTCTTCGTCGCCCTCGCTTCCGCCGCTTTCCCCGGCCTCGCCGCCGGCGATTTCCGCCAGCGGCCGGGAGAACGCGACCACCTCGCGCCATGAGGCCTGGGCCGTGAACTTGCCGCACATGGCGCAAGGCTAGCACCCCCGGCGTAGGCCGCGCCACGATGCCCCCGCATGCCGCAATCCGCACGGCACCAAACCATTCACAGGCCGCGCGGGATGATCGAAAATCTTTACAGAACAATGACTTGGGCGGCGATTTTTACTGTGGCAAAATTACAACATTTGTTGGACGGGCCGCCCTCCGTCGGCCATTATCCCCTGAGGCCGCAGGCCGCCACCTTTGGTTCCACCACGGAGAAAAGATAATGGCGTTGGAAGCCGGTCACCTGATCCCCTCACGCTCCCGCCTCCTCTCCCGGGCCACGGCCTGGTCGGTGGCGATGCTGGCCGCCGCGGCCCTGATCGGAACGACCGGTGTCGCTTCCCCCGCGATGGCCCAGGCCAAGGTACCGGCAAAGTCCAAGCTCAAGCCCGCCGCCAAGGCCGTCAAGGCGGCGCCTGCCGATCCGACCGATCGCATGGCTGACGAGCTGAACGCCAAGTGGCAGCAGGAGAACAGCAACTTCGCCGGCTTCAATGCCGCGGCGCCCGCCGCCGCCGCGACCGCCGCGACGGTGACCCCGGCAGCCTTCTCGACCGGCCCCGCCGCGGCGCCAGCCGCCACCAGCCCCGGCACCGGCACCGGCGAATGGGGCGACCGCCTGGTGTCGCGCGCGATGAACTATCTCGGCACGCCCTATCGCTACGGCGGCATCTCGCCCAAGACCGGCTTCGACTGCAGCGGCTTCGTCTACTACCTCTACGGCGCCGTCTTCGGGCAGCGCATCCCGCGCATGCCGCACGACATGGTGCGCGAGGCCACGCCGGTGGCGCGCGGCGACCTGCAGAAGGGCGACCTGGTGATGTTCGGCTATCGCGGCACCATCACCCATGTCGGCATCTACAGCGGCAACGGCCAGTTCGTGCACGCCACGCATCGCGGCTCGCCGGTCATGGTGACCTCGCTCGATGCCGACTACTACAACACCCGCTACCTCAAGGCGGTCCGGCTCACGCCGCAGTAGGCTTGCGAAACGCCCCGCTCGCGGGGCATTGCCCGGTGGGCGGGCAGATGGAATAGTCGGGCGCTCATCCATCGCAATTTTGACTCTGCCCTCTCGCATGCGCGTCGACCTCGAGATCGATCATGACCGGCGACTGGTCATCGCCCGGGCGCAGGGTGCGCTGCAGCTTCCCGACATCACCGGCTATTTTGCGCGACTGGTCTTCGAGAAGACGCTCGGCTACCGGAAGATCTTCGACGGACGCAAGGCCTGGCTGGACCTCGCCGATCATCACATCGGCCTGCTGAAGGGCCATGTGCGGGCGATGGGCGGCCGTGGTCCGCGCGGGCCGGTGGCGATCGTCGCGACGACACCGCGCGGCATCGACGGCGCCCGCCTGTTCATGGACTTGCCGGCAGCCGACCGCGCGGCGCAACTGTTCGACTCGCTCGACGCGGCGCAGAACTGGCTCGGCCCGCAGGACGAGGCGCCGGTCGAGCCTCCGGCCGCGCGTAGCCCTCTCGTCGGCCGCGCCCTGCTGACCGCCGCCGATGCGCGCGAGCGCGCACACAAGGCGCGGCGGCTGGCCTGGGAAATGGCTTCGATCATCGATCGCGACCGGCTGCTCGACTATGCGCGCGAACTCGACGAGCAGGCGCTCCGGCTCGAAGGCGCGGTCGCTTAAGTCAGCATGAGCGCCTTGCGGACACGCTCCGCGACCTGCGGCGAGAATTCGAACTCCTGCTGGCTCGCCCAGCCGACATAGCGGCGCACGGGCTTCGCGCCCAGCACCTCGGTCAGACGCAACGCGTCATTCTCGTCCTCGAAGGCGGCCTGGACGAGCAGCCGGCCGCGGTCGCGCCCGATGCGGATCGCCCAGTCGCCCTTCACGCGCAGCGCCACGATGAGACGCGCCAGCAGCTTCGGGCGCTCGACGCGGTCGGCCTCGTGCTCGCCGGTCACGAGATGGCAGCCGGGATGCCACCGCATCAGACGCTCCCACGGCACCGGCCTGCCACCGGGCGCTCCGCGACCGACCATACGCGTCCGCGCACCTGCCTTGACTGCCGCCATTCTCCGCTTCCCCTGCGCCTCACGCCTTCACCGACGCTTTGTGGATCTCCGCGATCGAACGCTCAAGCGCGGCGTCGAACTCGGGATCGCTCATCGTGACCGTCAGCCCCTCGGTCAGCGCGCGCGAGAAGCTCGCGATCATGCCCGGCGTCGCGGCAAGCCGGCGACAGGCCTCGTCGCGCGAATAGCCGCCCGACAGAGCCAGCAACCGTGCCACCCCGCGATGCTCCGACAAGCCGACATAAGCGTCGTGATCGGTCGGCAACGTCAGCTTGAGAATCACCTGTGCGTCACGCGGCAGGGCGTCGAGGCGGCGCAGCAGTTCCTCGCGCAGCATCGACTCGGCGGCCTGCTTGTCGGGACTGTCGATCAGCACCTCGGGCTCGACGATCGGCATCAGCCCGTGGTGCGCGATGCGGGCGGCAATGTCGAACTGCTGCTTCACCACCGCCGCGATGCCTTCGCGCGACGCGAGGTGGATGGTCGAGCGCATCTTGGTGCCGAACACGTCGAGCCGCGCCGCCGCCGCCAGACGCGCCTCGAGCCCGACCATCTCCTTCATCAGGCTCACGCCGTCCCTTTCGGGCAGCAGCCCCTCATCGATCTTGAGGAAGGGAACGATGCCGCGGCGCCAGAGGAACGCCGGCACCGGAGCGTCGGCGACCGTACCGTGCATCGTGCGCTCGAACAGGATGGCGCCGAGCACACGGTCGCCTGTAAAGGCAGGCGCCGTCATGATGCGCACGCGCATTTCGTGCATCAACGCGAACATCTGCGTCTCATTCGCATAGGCGTCGGCGGCGATGCCGTATTGCGCCAACGCCTTCGGCGTCGAGCCACCGCTCTGGTCGAGCGCCGCCACGAAGCCCAGTCCGTCGATCACCCGCCGACGCATCTCGTGGCGTCGGTTCGCCGTGTCTTTCATCTCTATGTCTGTCATCGCGGCGAAACGCGCACGATGCCGACCGGCTTCATCGCAGGAAAAATTTCCCAGTCCGCGTTGCGTTCCCGTCACCGGATGGTCACAATTCGTTGAACCAAAACACGAAGAGGCAACCGACACTAGCGATTGATCGTAACGAAGGTTGCAGGGCTTTCACCGGCTCTGCTCATTCAACCCGGGGGGTGGTACATGTTCGGTATCGGGTTCGACAATCTCAAGCAGCTCATGGTGGACACTCTGCCCGATTGCGGGCTCGTCCTGCTCGACACCGAGGGGAAGGTGTTGAGCTGGAACGAAGGAGCGAAAGGACTGCTGGGCTACGAGGAGGCCGACGCCGTCGGCCAGCCCTTCGCCCACATCGTTCCGCCGGAAACCCTCGATCCGGCCGGCGCGCCGCCGGCCCTGGCAAAGGCGCGGCGGCATGGCCGGCACGAGGAAATCTGCCAGCGCACGCGCAGCGACGGCACCGGCCTCGAATTGCGCGAAGTCGTCATCCCCTTGCGCGATCCGCAGCACAATCTCGTCGCCTTCGGACTCATGATGCAGTCGCTCGGGGCGCGCGGATCGAGCGCAAGAGCGGTGCCTGCGACCCCGAGCCCGATGCGCCGGAAAGCGCGGGTCCTGGTCGTCGACGACGACGGTTTCGTGCAGGCTCTGACGGCGAACATGCTGACCGACCTCGGCTACGAGGTCTTCGAGGCGGCGAGCGGCGCGGAGGCGCTCGACATCCTCTCACGCGACGAGAGCATCGATGTGCTGTTCACCGACGTGATGATGACCGGAATGGGCGGCCGCGAACTCGCGGAAAAGGCACAGGCGATCCGGCCCGATCTCAAGGTGGTTTTCGCCTCCGGATACTTTCCCCACGCGCTGCGCGAGAAGGGCCAACTCGCCCCCGGTACCGACGTGCTGGTGAAGCCGTACCGGCGGCGCGACATTGCCCGGGTGATGAGCCGAATCCTGGCCGAGGAAGTGTGCGACCTGGAGCAGGAAAGCTCCTGGTCGAGAAACCCGTTTCCCCAGTCCCGTGATATCGGGGCCGGCCATGCGCGGCTTTGACTTTCTTCTCGCCGCCTGCCTCACCCTCCTGGTCCTGAACGGCGCGACCGGCCGCTCGGCTGAAGCCATGACCTTCTCGACTGCGACGCGATCCGACGGTTTGCGAATCGTGCTCGCCGAAGGCCCGGTGGTCGATGGTGACGCCGACCGCTTGAGAGGGGCCCTGCAAGCCGCCGATCGGGACGCGGCCGGCTTCAAGGTGATGGCGCTCGACAGCCTGGGCGGCTCGGTGCTCGCCGCCTTCGCCATGGTCGAGGTGATGGATCGCGAAAAGGTCGCCACCGTCGTGCGGCCGGGCGAGACCTGCGCCTCGGCGTGCGGGCAGGTGCTGTTCCTGTCGGGCGGGCATCGCACGATCGAAGGGGACGGCCGGCTCGGGCTGCATTCCTGCCATATGTCGGGCGACCGAACCCGATCCGTCATGTGCAACGAGTTGATCGCACAGAACGCGATGGCCCGCGGCACGCCCTACGGGTCGATCATGGTGTTCCTGCACCTGAACGGACCGGCGCAGATGAAGTGGATCGGAAGCGAGGAGGCCAGCTTCCTTGGCTTCATCCGCAAACCGCCCGCTGTGAACCCGACGCGGGACCTGCAGGTCCGGCCCAGCTTCTGAACGAACGAGCGGCGTCCTGACTTTCGATCACGAACGCTTCATCTTACGGCCCCAGCGTTTCACAACCGGGTGAACGTTGCATCGAGAGGGAAACCATCGGGCAGCGCCGAACGTAAGAGGTGCGCGGTGGCTGCGATTGGCCCTGCTTTCTCGATCTGGCGGAGCGGCGAATTGAACTTTGAGGACCATGGCTACCTGAAGCAGCTTCTCGTCGACGATCTTCCGGATTGCGCGCTCGTCGTACTCGACACCGAGGGCAAGGTGCTCAGCTGGAACGCCGGCGCCCGAGAGCTTTTGGGCTATGAAGCAGCGGAAGCGCTCGGCCAACCCTTCGCCCGCGTCGTTCCGCAGGGCACGCTTGGCCCGGCTGGAGTCCCTCCCTCATTCGCCATCGCCCGCACCGACGGTCGACATGAGGATGTCTGCGAACGCATCCACAGCAACGGCACCCGCCTCGCCTTGCGCGAAGTCGTGATCCCGCTGCGCGATCCGCAGCGCAAGCTCGTGGCCTTCGGCCTGATGATGCAATCGCTCGAAGCCTCGAGAGCCGTCGTGCCACCCCTCGCCGCGTTCGGGAGACGCAAGGCAGGCAAGGTTCTGCTGGTCGATGACGACGAAGCCGTGAGGGTGACGGCGACACACCAGCTCGAGGATCTGGGCTTCGAAGTCGTCGCCGCCGCGAGTGGCGACGAAGCCCTCGACCTGCTGGCCTGCGACGGGACCATCGACGTGCTCTTCACCGACGTGATCATGCCCGGCATGGACGGCGGCGAACTCGCCGAGAAGGCGCAACTGCTCCAGCCGGATCTCAAGGTCGTTTTCGCCTCCGGCTATCTCGGCGATGCGCTGATCACGAGGGGCAACATCGGCTCGAACGCCAACCTGCTGGTGAAACCCTATCTCCGACGGGACCTCGCCCTGATCATGAGAAGGGTCCTCGCGGAGGCACCGAGGGAGCCTCAGCTCTCCCGCTGAGCCAGAGGCTGTTCGACGGGGTCGAGCGGCCAGATCGGGCGGCGCAGCTTCGCATAGCTGAAGCGCGAGGCGTCGGTCGAACAGAGGCCGCCGGCATCGACCAGCATGACCTCGCGCGCGATCGGCTCGAACGCGGCGCGGAAATGCTGCGAACTCTTGACCACGAGCACGGTGCGCGAGAGCGGATCGATGCCCTGGCTCAGGAACACCTGCAGGTCGATCGTGTGCATGCGCGTCGAGGTCGTGACCACGTCGATGCGATCGCCGAGCCGCAGCACGGCGGTCGGGCCCAGCGCGACTTGCACGCCGGCATTCATCGGCCCGTCGTTGCGAAAGTTGCCGTCGGAGAGATTCATCACTTCGGCCATGGCCCGCACCGGCGCGCCGAGCGAGGGATCGGTATGGCCGCCCAGCGCCACCTCGAGGCGCGCGCCGACCCCCGCCTTCAGCGCCTGCCGCACCGTGCCGGGATCGTAGATCGTGCCAACCGCGACGTTGGCGATGCCGGCCTCGAGCAGTGCGCGCAGGAGGTTGGGCGCGTCGTTGTAGCCGCCGCCGCCGGGATTGTCGGTGCCCTCGGCCAGCACCAGCGGCCGGTCGCCATGGGCGCGCGCCGCTTCGACAGCATCGGCGATAGAGCGATAGGAGGAGGAGAACTCGGTGCGCCTCGCCCACATCTCCGCGATCAGCGCCTCGGCCGCCTGCCGCGCGGCGTCCTCCGCGCCCGGCTCGTGGCTGACGGCGATCGACGGGCCGGCCCACGGCATATCGGACCAGGTGAAGCCCACCTGGATCGAAACGACGTTCAGCCCCGGCTGCCGCTCGAAGGCCTCGGCGCGGGCCAGCAGGTCGCGCATGATGCCGGGCTGCGTCGTACGGCCGTGATCGGCGCCCTTCAGCATCGCGGGCTGCACCAGCAGGCAGCGCGGATGCTTGCGTCCCCGCAGCGCGTCCTCGACGAGCTGGGCCGCCTGCACCGCGCGCTCGTAGCCGTCGACATGCGGATAGGTGCGATAGCTCACCAGCGCGTTGGCGTTGCGCGCCATGCGCTCGGTCGCGTTGGCGTGCAGATCGAGCGTCGCGACCACCGGCACGTCGGGACCGACCACGGTGCGCACCGCCTCGAGCAGCGCACCCTCGGCATCGTCCTCGGTCTCGCTCACCATGGCGCCGTGCAGCGACAGGCAGACCGCGTCGACCGGCCCCTTGCCGTCGCGGCTGCCGCGCGCCGCGTCGAGGATCAGGCCGCTGATATGCTCCCACGTCTCGCGCGTAAGCGGCCCCGAGGGGATGGTGTTGGCGGCGACGCCCCACACCGGCTCCCAGCCGTGCAGCCCGGCGGCGTCGATGAAGCCCCCGAGCTCGTTCCGCGTGCCGGTGAAGCTGGGCACGATCGCCGGACCCTCGACCAGGCGCTGGCGGCGATAGTCCTCCAGCGTCGTCGACAGTTTCGAGAAGGTGTTGGTCTCGTGCATGAACTGCGCGATCAGGACCCGGTTCGCCATCTCGCCCCTCCCGGCCCTTCCAGGCCTCGCCCGATCGCGCCCCCATGCATCGGCATCTCCCGCCCCTCGATCACTTGAAGGAAAGAGAGGCTAGGGTGCCGACACGGCGGCTGGAAATTCATTCGTCCCGGGGGGTCATTCCTTCGTCTCATGGAAGGCCGTGACCGTCGGCGATTGCCACGTCCGCGGCGGACGGGGCATGGTGGGCTGCGCCGCGGCTGGCGAATGGGGAGAGATCGGTGCGGACCTTGGGCAACATTCTGTGGCACGTGCCGTTCCTCGGCTTCCTCACGGCCGCCTTCTACTGGCTGCTCGGCCTGCTGCTCACGCTGCTGGTCGTGACCGCGCCGCTCGGGCTCGGGCTGATGGAGTTCGGCAAGTTCCTGCTGGCGCCGTTCGGCAACGAGATGGTGAGCAAGTCGGACCTCGACATGCCGCAGAATCCGGTCTGGCGCGCCTACTCGACCCTGGTGATGCTGATCTACCTGCCGTTCGGCGTGGTGTTCGTGATCCTGAATGCGATCCAGGTGTTCGCGCTGTGCTTCTCGATCGTCGGCATTCCCGTCGCGCTGGTGATCGCCAAGTCGCTGGGCACGGTGCTCAATCCCGTGAACAAGGTCTGCGTTCCGTCCGAAGTCGCCGAGGAGATGGCGCGTCGCAACGCCCGCGCCGAGATCGACCGCCGCCGCGGTTGAGATCGACCAACCACCGCGCCATCAGCAGCAGGCCGCGCCCCCGCCGCCATTCCCGTCGATCAGCGGCGGAACGACCGCCGCCGCGGCCCTTTCCAGGGCGAGTTCCTCTGCCAGCTTCTGCAGCGCATAGCGACGCTGCGCCTCGTCGAGCTGGCCACCCGCGAGCTGCTTCGTCAGGTTCTCGATGTTCTTGCGACGGATGAAATCCTGCATGGCCATGCGCCCCTCCGGCGTTGGACTGCAGGCCCATGCAACACCCAAAGCCCGCCGGGTGCAACCCGGCGGCGTATGACATGAGATATGCAAATCGCGTAGGTAGCGGGCGCCCCTCAGCTCCCGAAGGCGGCGCCCAGCGTTCCGATCAGGCCGCCCATGAACACGAGATAGCCGAAGGTGGCGAGGAGAAGCTGGCGAGAACTGTCGTCCATTTTGGTATCCCGTATCCCTTTCATTGTTCGAAGCGTCGACAGGACGGCAAACGATGCTACCGACCGAGCCGTTCCGGAGACGCAGGCGACGGCCGAACAATCCCGCGCTGCGTGTCCTGGAAGCCACACTCGCGAAAGCGTTCTTTGTCCTCCCCCTCGCCTTCGCGGTCCCGGCAACGTGAAGAGTGCGGCAGCGCCCGCCCTTGAATTGCCGCGGGGGGCCGATACATTCGCCATTGAATTTCCTTCACTCGCCTCCTTGCGCCGTTGCTGGCAGCCGCCATCCTCGTGATCGCGGCGCTGGTCGGCGCGGGCGCGGCGAACGCGCATCCGGGACACGCGCACACGGGCGCGGCGGCCGCACCGGCGGCTTCGGAAGTGTCAGCACCGCTTGGCGAGGCCGCCATCGCGATGGCCTTGGCGGTCGGGGGCGCCGACGTCGTCGAACCGCCGGCCCTGTCGAAGGTCGACTCCTCCGGTACACGGCCCTTCGAGGTGGCGATCGAGGCCGGGCACGGAGCGCCCGATGCCCCCTGCCGCGGCGTGTGCTGCGACAACACCCCGTGCGGCGGCTGCGTGAAGATGGCGTTCGGCAAGACCGCATTGCCGGCACCGTCGCTCGGCACATGGGTGCGGACCTCCGTCGAGGCCCGCAAGCTGGCTGGCCGCCTGGCCGAAGGCCCGAACGAACCGCCCAGATCCTTCATCTGATCTGCCGGCGTGCGCTCCCGCGCGCCGGATCACGATGAAGGATTCCAGCCATGTTCTTCCGTACGGCTGCCGCGCTCGCGGCGGCATTGTCGATCAGCATCGCGCCTGCCCGCGCGCATGAGGGCCACGACCACGGCGGCGCCGCCGCAAGTGCTGCTCCTGCCGCCGCCGCTTCCGCGAGCGCACGCGCCGAAGCCGTCGGCACCGCGCTCGAGCTGGTGGCCGTCGCCGAGGGAACGAGCCTCCTGCTCTACCTCGACGCCTTCACCACCAACGAACCGCTGCGTGGCGCCGACATCACGGTGGAGACGCCCACCGGCCCGGTGAAAGCCAGCGAAGAGGGCGACCGCTACCGGCTGCCCGCGCCTTTCCTCGCAGAGCCCGGCCGCCACGACCTGATCGCGACCGTAGCCGTCGGCTCCGAGCTCGAGATCCTGCCGCTGACGCTGGTGACGACCGCCTCGGCCGCGCCCGGGCAGGCGGGCGGCTCGATGGAGGCGCGGTGGCTCGCCTCCTGGCGACCGGCTTTCCTGTCGGGCTGGTCTCCCGGGGACGCCCTCCTGCTGGCCGGCGGCGGGGTCGCCGGACTGCTGCTCGGCATCGCACTGGGCAGGCGGGGCCGCCGGGCCGCCGCCCTCCTTCTGGCGCTGCCGCTGGCGCTGGCCTGGAGCGAGCGCGCCGACGCGCATGCGGGCCACGATCACGGCGACGGAAAGACGGCGGAAGGACCGGCCCTCGGGGAACGGGCCGAGCGGCTGGCCGACGGCACGCTCTATGTGCCCAAGCCGGTCCAACGGATCTTCGGGCTGCGCACCGTCCTCACCGCCGAGGCCACGTTCCACCGCTCGATGGAACTGCCCGGCCGGATCATCCCCGATCCCAACGCGAGCGGCGTCGTGCAGGCATCGGTGGGCGGGCGCCTGTCGGCCCCGCCGGGCGGCTTCCCGCGCCTCGGCGCCGTGGTGGCGAAGGGCGACGTGCTGGCCTATGTCGCGCCACCGATCCAGCAGATCGACGTCTCCGACATGCGCCAGCGCCAGGGGGAACTCGACCAGCAGATCAGCATCGTCGAGACGCGCCTCGCCCGTTACGCGCGCCTCGTGTCCAGCGGCGCGGTGGCGCGTCAGATGTACGAGGAGACGCAGCTCGAACTGCAGGGCCTCAAGGACCGTCGCATCGCCCTCGACGCCAGCCGCCGCCAGCCGGAAGCGCTGGTCGCACCGGTCGACGGCATCGTGGCCGATGCCACGCCGGTCGCCGGCCAGATGGCGCAACCCAACGCCGTCATCTTCCAGATCGTCGATCCGTCGCGGCTCTGGGTGGAGGCGCTGAGCTTCGCCGCGATCACCCCGGTGAGCGCCAGCGCCCGGACCGCCGCCGGCCGCAGCCTCGCACTGTCCTTCCGCGGATCCGGCTTCGCCGATCGCAGCCAGGCGATTCCGGTCCACTTCGCCATCGAAGGCGATACCAACGGGCTGCGGGCGGGCCAGTTCGTGACCGTGCAGGCGGCGACCGACGAGCGGCGCGACGGTGTCGCGGTACCGCGCAGCGCCGTCGTCCGCGCCGCCAACGGCCAGGATTTCGTGTTCGAGCACACGGCGCCCGAACGCTTCGTGCCGCGTCCCGTGCGCGTCGAGCCGCTGGACGGCGGCCGCGTGCTGATCGTCTCCGGCGCCGGCGCGGGACAGCGGATCGTGACGCAGGGCGCCGACCTGCTGGACCACGTGCGCTAGGGGCCGCGGATGTTCACCTTCCTGGTCACCCGCTCCGTCGGCAACCGGCTTCTCGTCCTGGCGCTCGCCGGTGCCCTCGTGCTGTTCGGGCTCTACACCGTGCCGCGACTGCCGGTCGACGTCTTCCCCGATCTCAACCGCCCCACGGTCACGATCATGACCGAGGCCGACGGGCTCGCGCCGCCCGAGGTCGAGACGCTGGTCAGCTTCCCGATCGAGACGCAGATGAACGGCGTGCCGGGCGTCACGCGCGTGCGGTCGGTGTCGGGCGTCGGCCTGTCGATCGTCTATGTCGAGTTCGACTGGAACACCGACATCTACCGCAACCGCCAGCTCGTGGCCGAACGACTCGCCTCGGTGCGCGACCAGCTGCCGTCCGGGACCGCGCCGCAGATGGGACCGGTCAGCTCGATCATGGGGCAGATCCTCATGCTGGCGATGACCAGCGAGACGCTCTCGCCGATGGAACTGCGCGAGGTCGCCGATTTCACGGTGCGGCCGCGGCTGCTGTCGATCCCCGGCGTGGCGCAGGTGATCCCGATGGGCGGCGAGGTGCGGCAGTTCCGCGTCGCGCCGCGCCCCGCGGCGCTGCGGGCGCTCGGCGTCACCTACGACCAGGTCGAGAGGGCGCTCGCGCAGTTCGGCACCAACGCCGGCGGCGGCTTCACCGATCTCCATGCCCGCGAGTATCTGATCCGCAACATCGGCCGCACCACCAGCCTGGACGACCTGCGCACCATCGCCGTCGCCACCGTGAACGGCCGGCCGGTGCTGCTGCACCAGGTCGCCGACGTGGGCTTCGCGCCGCGGGTCAAGCGCGGCGATGCCGGCCACATGGGCCGCCCCGCCGTCATCGTGTCGGTCGAGAAACAGCCGAACGTCGACACGATCGCATTGACCCGCGAGATCGAGGCGGCGGTCGCGGAGCTGGAACGCGGGCTTCCCGGCGGCACCCGGATCGACCAGGTCGTCTTCCGCCAGGCCAACTTCATCCAGACCTCGGTCGACAACGTGCGGCGCGTGCTGGTCGAGGCGGGCCTCGCCGTCGCGGTGGTGCTGTTCGCCTTCCTGCTGAACTGGCGAACGACGGCCATCTCGCTCACCGCGATCCCGCTGTCGATCCTGACGACGGCCATCGTCTTCGGGATGCTGGGCCTGTCGATCAACACCATGACGCTGGGCGGTCTCGCCATCGCGATCGGCGAGCTGGTCGACGACGCCGTGGTCGACGTCGAGAACATCCACCGGCGGCTGCGCGAGAACCGGCTCTCCGAACATCCGCGGCCGGTCTTCGACGTCGTGGTCTCGGCCTCGCAGGAAGTCCGCTCCGGCATCGTCTACGCCACGACGATCATCGTGCTGGTGTTCGTGCCGCTGTTCGCGCTGGGCGGCATCGAGGGCCGCCTGTTCGCGCCGCTGGGCGAAGCCTACATCATCTCGATCCTGGCGAGCCTGCTGGTGTCGATCACCGTGACGCCGGTGCTGGCCTACTACCTGCTGCCCAACATGAAGCGCCTCGCCGAGCCGGAAAGCCCGCTGGTGCGCGGGCTGAAGCGACGCTACGCGGCGGCGCTGGCCGGGGCGCTCGACCGGCCGCTGCCGATCGCGGCGGCGACCGCCGTCGCCGTGGCGATCGCCCTGGTCGGCGCGTTCATGCTGCCGCGCGCCTTCCTGCCGCCGTTCAACGAAGGCTCGTTCACGATCACCCTCCAGTTCAACCCCGGCGTCTCACTGGCGGAATCCAACCGCGTCGGCCTGATCGCCGAGCGGCTGCTGCTGGACGTTCCCGAGGTGCGGCAGGTCGCGCGCCGCACCGGACGGGCCGAGCTCGACGAGCATGCCGAGGGCGTCCACTCCTCCGACATCGAGGTCGACCTGAAGCCCGGCGGCCGGCCGAAGAACGAGATCGTCGCGGACATGCGTGAGCGCCTGGCCGTGCTGCCGCTCACGACCAATGTCGGCCAGCCGATTTCCCACCGGCTGGACCACATGCTGTCGGGCGTGCGGGCGGAGATCGCCCTCAAGATCTTCGGCGACGATCTCGACACGCTGCGCGGCACCGCCGAGGCGCTGCGAGCGAAGCTCTCGGCAATTCCCGGTCTCGCCGACCTGCAGGTCGAGAAGCAGGTGCACATCCCGCAGCTCGAGATCCGCGTCGACTATGCGCGGGCCGCGCTCTACGGCCTGCAACCGGGCGCCGTCGTCGACCATCTCAGCCGCCTGTCGAGCGGCCGCGTGGTGAGCCGCATCGTCGATGGCTATCGCCGCTTCGACGTCGTCCTGAGGCTCGACGATTCGACGCGCACGCC
>CAZPOS010000007.1:5125-32986 GCA_964588065.1 uncultured Reyranella sp. | reverse complement strand
GCCCGAGCGGCTGGGCGACCTGCTGATCGAGACGCCGTCGGGCTGGATCCCGGCCCGTCAGATCGCCGACATCCGCGAGACCACCGGTCCGAACCAGATCCTGCGCGAGAACGGCCGGCGTCGCGTGGTCGTGCTGGCCAACGGCGACGGTAGCCGCGACATGGCGGCCATCGTCGCCGACATTCGGCGCGTGATGGCCGAAACGCGGCTGCCCGAGGGCTATTTCAGCAGCCTCGAAGGCGCGTTCCGCGCCCAGGAGGACTCGGCTCGGACGATCGGCCTGCTGTCGCTCGCGTCGCTGTCGCTGATCTTCGCCATCCTCTACAGCCGCTACCGTTCGGCGGCGCTGGCGGCCATCATCATGGGCAGCATTCCGCTCGCCCTGATCGGCGCGGTGGCGGCGCTGGCGCTGGCCGGCCAGCCGCTGTCGGTGGCCAGCATGATCGGCTTCATCACGCTGACCGGCATCGCCGCGCGTAACGGCATCCTCAAGATCAGCCACTGGATCAACCTGTCGCTGGCGCCCGACGGGCCGCCGTTCGGCCGCGCGCTGGTCGTGCGCGGCAGCCTCGAACGCATGACGCCGGTGCTGATGACGGCCCTGTCGGCCGGCGTGGCCCTGGTGCCGCTGCTGATCGACGCCACCGCGCCGGGCAAGGAGATCCTGCATCCGGTCGCGGTGACGATCTTCGGCGGCCTGGTCAGCGCGACGCTGCTCGACGCCTTCCTGACGCCGATCCTGTTCCTGAAGTTCGGCGCGAAGCCGCTGGAGCGCCTGCGCGCCGCCCGCGCCGCCTCGCCCACGGCCGCGGCCGCCACGGCCGACGCCTTCTGATCGACCACCCCGGAAAGAGAGGGACACCATGACGAGACGACGCATCATCCTCGGCGCGGCCGCATTGGCCACGGCGGCCACCTGGGGCGCGGCGCGTCCCGCCCGCGCGCACGATGGCACGGGCCCCAACGGCGGCCAGCTCGTCGAAGCGGGCAAGTATCACGTCGAACTCGTCGGCAAGGGAACGCGCCTCGACGTGTTCGTCTCCGACGTCGACGAGAAGCCGCTGCCGGCCGCCGGCTTCAAGGCGCTCGCGATCCTCGTGATCGACGGCAAGCCGCAGCGCATCCCGCTGCAGCCCGACGGCGCCGACCGCCTGTCCGGCACGGCACCGGCGCCGCTCGGATCGCCGGCAAAGGGAGTCCTGCAGCTCACGGCCCCGGACGGGACCGTCGTGCAGGCAAGGTTCAACTGACGCAACACAGGAGAAGCCCATGAAGACGATCGCGATCGCCGCCCTGCTGATGTCGCTCGCCGGCAACGCCCTGGCCCAAGCCCACAGTCACGGCAGCGCCCAGCCTTCCGATCCGCCATCCGTGACGGCGCAGAAGGAAGCGCACATGACGATGATGAAGAACATGGAGGTGCCGCTGACCGGCGATGCCGACGTCGACTTCGTGCGCGGGATGATCCCGCATCACCAGGGTGCCATCGACATGGCCCGGATCGAGCTGCAGTACGGCAAGGATCCCGAGGTCCGGAAGATGGCCGAGAAGATCATCGCCGACCAGGAGAGGGAGATCGCCGAGATGAAGGCCTGGCTGGCAAAGCGCGGCAAGTAGGCGCCGCCGCCTACCAGCCCGGCAGGTAGGCGCTGAGATACTGGACGAGGCGAATCTCGGGAAAGCCGACGAAGGCGCGGCGGCCGATCGGGCATTCGGGCAGGCCCGCGGTGTCGGTGATCTGGACGAGGGCCTGGGCGCTCCAGCTCTTGTGGCCGCGGCTGAGGCTCGCGAGATCGTCGCCGCCGATGCGCGAGGAGGCGCCGCGGGTCAGCAGCACCGTCGCGGCATGGCTGCGCGAATCGCCCTCCAGCAGGACGGTGGCCTTCATGCCCTCCTGCAGCAGCGCCGCCAGCGTCTCTGTCACCGGCACGTCGACCAGCAGCACCTTGCAGTCGATCCACGAGAACAGCTTCTCGCCCTGCCGCACCGTGGCGCCATCGCTCGCCGGCGCCGACCACAGGGTCATGAACGGCGGAATGCGGATGGTCGCGGTCGACAGCGCCTCGAGGTTGCGGCGCTCGTCGACCAGGATGGCGCGCGCGGTGTTGAGCTCCTCCTGCGCGTCCGACAGCGCGCGGTTGGCGCGGGCCGCCTCGAGGTTGATCTCGTCGAGGCTGCGCCACGACCATTCCGGCTCCTTGGCGTCGGCCTGGAGGTAGACGCCCTCGCCCGCCAGCCGGCGGCGTTCGCGCACGCGGGCCAGCGCGCTCTCCATCTGGGTCATCGCCACCTGCAGCTCCCGATGGCTGGAGGTCGCCACGTCCTCGTCGGCCTGCGAGGCGGTGCCGGTGGCGCGCAGCGAGCGCCGCCGCTGCGCCGAGGCGTCGGCCAGCGCCACCCGCTCCTTCAGCAAGGCGAGCCGCTTGTCGAGATCCTGGATGTCGATGTCGAGATCGCGGCGGAAGCCCTCGGCATAGCGCGCGCGGCGTTCGGCCCATTCCTTCGCGAGCAGCGTGACGCGCTCCTGATAGAGTCGCAGCTGGACCAGCCGCGCCTCGGCCCGGCGCTCGTTGCCCTCGGCGCGAATGACGCCGCTGCGGTCGACGCTGCGATTGACGATGGTGGTGACGTCGCCGCTCGGGCCGACCTGCTGGCCGATGCGCGTGTCGAAGCCTTCGAGCGTGCCGCCGATCGGCGCGGTGGCGAGGCTGAGCCACGAGGTCACCGCGGCATCGCGATCGAGCATGATGTAGAGCGGCTGGAACACCGCGACGCAGATCGGGATGAGGCCGAGCACGACCACCAGCGCGATCCGGCTCTTGCGCCCGAAGCGCTGCCCGAGCGGACGGCGCGCCGCGCGCGGCCCCGAAGGGACGGCGCCCCCAGCGGGCGACGCCTCGACCGCCACCAGCGGCTCGTCGCGCAGGCCGGCGTTCTGCAGCATGCGGGCGGTGATGATGCGCAGCAGGTGGATGCCGAGCTGCGGGCTCTGCAGCAGGGCCGCCAGCACCGCCTTCTTGCTGAGCGCCATGACGATGCCGTTGGTCCGCGCGATGGCCGTGGCGGTGCGCCGGCCCGAGGCCGAGAACAGCGCGATCTCGCCGAAGAAGGCGCCGGGCCCCACCGTCTGCTGGACCTCGGGCAGGAAGACCTCGCCCTCCAGCACATAGAACAGCTCCTCGGCGAGATCGCCCGACGAGAACAGCACCTCGTTGGCGCGCACCACCCGCTTCTTCATGAACGGCAGGATGGCCGCCGCCGAGAATTCGTGGGCAGCGGCGCGCTCGACCTGCGCGCCCAGCTCGCGGATCTGCATGAGGCGCAGCAGATTCAGCGGCAGCAGCGCCGAATGCAGGATCAGGATCGGCGTCAGCCCGTCGATCGCGGCGTAGGTGATGAAAGCGAGGTTGCTGGCGACCGCCACGATGCGCAGCGGCAGCATGGTGCGCATGTAGAAGGTGGCGAAGACCAGGACGGACGCGATGTAGCCGAAAATCTCGCCGCTGTTCATTTGCCCCGCTGCACCCTGCTCACGCCACGCCTTCCTATGGCGCATCCGGCAGGGAGCAACAATTGCGCAGTGTGTGCGATTTCGAACGCAGGGGCAGGCGCGGAGGCCGCCCGTTTGCGGTGAATGGGCCCCTTATTCTCCGCATGTTTCGCGGCGAAAATTGCCCTTGGGGCGAATAGAGGCCATAATCGCTGCATAGAAAGCGGAGATTATGGCCGACTACATTCACCAGCACCCGGACTGGCCCCGCTTCACCTGGCGGCAGGATGAGCTCGCCACGCTGCTGGCGCGTGTCCGCCACCGCCAGGGCCGCCTCATCGGCCAGATGCTGGGGCTTGGCTTCCGGCTCCGGGAAGAGGCCGTGCTGCACACACTGACCGAAGACGTGCTCAAGTCGAGCGAGATCGAAGGCGAAGTGCTCGACAAGGATCAGGTCCGGTCCTCGATCGCGCGACGCCTCGGCCTCGACATCGGGGCGCTCGCGCCCACCGACCGCCACGTCGAGGGCGTGGTCGAAATGATGCTCGACGCCACGCAGAATTACGAAGCCCCGCTGACCGCCCCTCGCCTGTTCGGCTGGCACGCCTCTCTCTTCCCGACCGGCTACAGCGGCATCAGCCGGATCGATGTCGGCCGGTGGCGCGGCGATGGCAGCGGCCCGATGCAGGTCGTCTCCGGTCCCATCGGCCGCGAGCGCGTCCACTATGAGGCGCCGGCCGCCCCGCGCCTCGACGCCGAGATGCAGTCCTTCCTCGACTGGTTCGACGCGCCCCACGACGGCGATCCGGTCATCAAAGCGGCCGTCGCGCATCTCTGGTTCGTCACCATCCACCCGTTCGACGACGGCAACGGCCGCATCGCGCGCGCCGTCGCCGACATGGCGCTGGCGCGCTCCGAACAGAGCCGGCAGCGCTTCTACAGCATGTCCGCCCAGATCCGCCTCGAACGGAACGCCTACTACGACCAGCTGGAGGCCACGCAGAAAGGCACGCTCGACATCACCGGCTGGATCCACTGGTTCCTCGAATGCCTCGAGCGCGCCTTCGAGGGCGCCGACCGTGTTCTCGCCAAGGTCCTCGCGAAGGCCGCGTTCTGGCGCAGACACGCCGACGCCGCGTTCAACCCGCGCCAGCACGACATGCTCAACCGGCTGCTGGACGGTTTCACCGGCAAGCTGACGTCGAGCAAATGGGCCAAGATCGAAAAATGCTCACCCGACACCGCGCTGCGCGACATCACCGATCTGGTGTCACGGGGGATCCTCGAACGCGAGGACGCGGGCGGGAGGAGTACGAGTTATAGGTTGGTGGGCTAAGCTAGGGACCGCGGTGACGACGCGAGGTACAGCTGTCGCGGCGTCACTCGGCTTCGGCTCCCCCACGAGATCACCGGCTAGAATACGTCATCGACGGCGGAGCGATCCCGGCGGTTCGAGGAAAGGTGAAATAGAGGAATCAGAACCGACACAGAGAGGTGTGGTCTCGCTAAGTGTCGAGAAAGTCCCACTCATCACCCAAAATCCATCGAAGCGCCGAGAGCTTGCCGTTCAACATGCCCCACTCGAAATCAGTCCAAGGTCCGAGGTTTTCCAGCCCCCGCTCCTCTTCCTTGCGCCGTGCAGCTTCCTGCGCCCCCGACCAGACCTGCTTGGTCACTTTCCTCGGATCATAAAAGTCTGCGACATTCTTCGCGTCGATGACCTCGATCTCGCCCAGCGCAATCTTCTCTTCGTAAACCTTGTGCCTATTGTACCAAATCTGATCCCAGAGCAGGTCTATTGCGTCGCTGATCTCGCTAAATGTGCGTGGCTCCGGGAGGCTGGACGCTTGGTAATTCTCCGCCTCAAGTTCCTCTTCCGCTATCGCTTCTAGCGCCGTGTGTAGGCTGATAAAATAGTGGGACTTCGGGGACAGAAAGAATGCCAGGATATCGGGGTGCGGGATTGTATGGCTGTCTATTTGCGCACTGAAGTCATGATGGTTCTTCGATACGAACACGAACTCATCCTCAGCTGGCCCAGCAGCAACTAGCTCACCGTATATCTCGATTATCACAGCGTCGTTGATGCTGTTCTTCGTGCCGTGACAGGGTGCTCGCCTGTCCATCGCCCGCTCGGCGGCGCGCACCTTTGCGCCGTCTGAAACATCGATCTGCCGTCCCGCATCGAGCAACTCTTGTACTCGCTTGACGTAGAACTTCGGAACCTCGCTCATTAGAGGATACTTCTGATGAAAGTCAGTCAGAACCTTCTTCATAAGCTTCTTGTCTTCGCTGCTGCCTAATAGCTCGACGACAGACTTGGCGCTCGTGAACGCGCTTGCCGCACGTTGAACGGCAGATTTCTCTGTGACTTGTCGCTTAGCCCCGAATTCTTTCTTCACAACGGACGGGACAATCAGCTCTGCCTTACCAGCGCGGACCAATTGCTCAAGCACGACAAGAAGCGGCTGCTCCTTGAAGTTGCCTGCAAGTTCAATCCATATGTTCGTGTCGAGGACTATGCGGAACATTTTCTCAACTACCTGACCCAGTATCTTAACCGCCCAACAATCGTTTCCACCAAGAAGTCGGAGCAGGAAGTGGCGGCAGCGCTTGCAGATAAGCGTCGGATGACTTCCCGGACACACCCACCCGCGCCGCCGAACGATCCCGCCCCCTCACCCCCGCCACGCCTACCGCCGCGGTCGCCGCCACCATCACCCCCGTGATCGCGAGCAGCGCGGTCGGCAGCGAGGCGGCCGTTAGGAGCGCGCTGGCGAGGATGACGCCGCAGGCGTTGGCGGTGCGCATCAGGGCGAAGACTTCGGGGCGGCGATGCGGCGGCGCCAGCGTGTCGAGGATCAGCGAGTAGTGGGTCGCGAGCGGCGCCAGCACGAGGCCGACCAGCACGGCGCCCGCGAGCGTCGCGGCCACCGAGAGGCCGGCCGCCACCAGCGCCGAGCCCGCGCACATCACCAGCAGCTGGGCCATCACCGTGCGGCGCGACGGCCGCCGGTTGCGCACGCTGACCCAGATCCCGCCCGCCACCGAGGCGAGGCAGAGCGGCACGGTGAACAGGATCGCCAGCGCCGGCTCGTAGCCGAAGGACAGGGCCAGCGCGACGGCGCCGATCTCGACCGCCGCCACGGTGGCGCCGCCGGCCATCGTGCAGGCGAGCCACAGCAGGATCGGCGGGCTCAGGATCGCGGTTCGGTCGCGGCGGCTTTCTTCGGCCGGCGAGGCCGGGCCGAGGTTGGGGATCAGCAGCGCCGGCAGCGCGCCCACGGCCGCCATCGCCACGATGCCGAACACCGGCGAGATCGAGCCGAGGCCCGAGGCCACCACCGGCGCGGCGACGAAGGTGAGTTCGTTGAGCGTGGCCGCGATCCCCAGCGCCCGCGACATCCCCGAGACCGGCGCGACCTGGTTGAGGACGGCGCGCAGGGTGCCGGCGGCGGCGCCGTTCACCAGGCCGGCGGCGGCGGCGAGCGCGATCAGTCCCGGCAGCGACAGGCCGAAAGCCGCGCCCAGCGCGATCGCCACCAGGGCCGCGGTGCGGGCGGCCAGCAGCAGCTTCAGGAAGGTGGCCATCGGCAGCGCCCGGCCCAGCCGCGTCAGCGGCAGCGCGCCCGCCACCTGGGCCAGCGTCATGGCCAGGATCATGGCGGCGCCGCCGCTCGCCGGCCCGCCCAGGCCGACCGCCAGCAGCGCGAAGGCGACCGGGGCCGCGGCCTGCGGGAAGCCCAGCGTCGCCGACGAGGCCGCCCAGCGCACCAGCCGCCATCGGCCGGAAGGGGGGCCGGAGCCGGGATCGCCGATCGTCATGACGGGTGCTGTCTACACAGGCGATGTCCCCCCGCCAACGCCCTTGCCAAGGCCGCGCCGGCGGAAAACCATGCAACGTCGCCGGCGGCCGCCTGTTGGCAGGCCCCGCAGCTCTTTGGTGGAGGTTCGCATGTCGATGAAGAAGATGCCGTTCGCGGCGATGTTCCTGGTCCTGGCCGGCTGCAGCGGCGCGGCCGAAACGGGCACGGCCGGTCCGACCGGCGGCAACCCCGGCGCCACCGGCGCGGCGTCGGAGCGCTACATGGGCGTGCGCTCCAACGTCAACGCGACGTGGAACGGCAGCACCAGCTCCTCGACCATGCTCATGCAGCGCATCAAGGAAGACTCGGCCCGCGGCGCCGACAGCGGCGGCGGCGATACGAAGTACTGAGGGGGCGCCGCCTCGCTGCTCCGGTCGACTGCGACACGGTGGCGAGGCGCCTTTACAGGGTTGCCGGCGGTCGTAGATCTATCGTCGTCGATAGATGAGGGAGCGAGGCAATGAGCGGCCCGGCATTTGGCGAGATCGAGGGCGTCGACGAAGAGGGCCTCGCCCGGCTGGTCGACCGCTTCTACGAAGCCGTTCGCGCCGACGGGCTGATCGGACCCGTCTTCAACGAGGCGATCGACGACTGGCCCCGGCATCTCGACAAGCTCGCCGCCTTCTGGTCGTCCCTGATGCTCGCCACTGGCCGCTACGACGGCCGGCCGATGGCCGCCCATTTCAAGCACCGCGCGCGCATCACGCCCGCCATGTTCGACCGCTGGCTGGTGCTGTGGCGCGAGGCGACCGAAGCCGAGATGCCGCCGCTCGCCGCCCGTTCGATGCAGGAGAAGGCCACGCGCATCGCCGCCAACTTCAAGCTGGCCCTCGCCCGGCTGCCGCCGGGGGTTTAGACGATCGCGCTCGCAGACGGATGCGCATGCAGGTCGAGTTCCACGAGCGGCTGCCGCCGGGAATCAGACGCACACTCTCTCCATGATCGCGGTCGAATCGAGCCAGGCGCGGGCCTTGTCCGCCTGCTTGAACACCCGCATGGGGCGTTTCGGGATGGCGAGAATTCCCAGTACCCGCGCCGCCTGCCAGTAATTCTCGTCGGGAACGACGATGGCGACCGGGCCGAGCCTGCCGGCGGCCTCGGCATGCAGGTTCCGCAGCCGGACGCCGACCACCAGATGCTCCTCGGCGGTCATCTCTGCCCGGCCGGCGGTGCCGTCGAACAGCTTGCGGTACCCCAAGATGTTCGAGCCGACGATCAGGTCCAACATCGCATCCAGATCGGCGAGCCGGATGGCGCCGTCAGCGACCACCGAGAGGAGCTTTGCCCGGGAGTCGATGGTCCAATGCAACGTCATGGCGAGGGTACTCTGCAAATTGTTCCGGGCTTTTAGCAGCACTGGTGCAAGAGAGCAATCATTCCCAACCCCAGATGGTACCAGTCAGAAAGCCCTTGCCTCGGCCCCGCCCGGCCGCGGGCTCATGAGCAGCACGAGCGTCCCCAGCAGTGCGGCCACGAGCGAGCCCAGCAGGATGCCGATCTTCACCCCGTCCTGCAGCGCCGGGCTGTCGGGGAAGGCGAGCAGGCCGATGAACAGGCTCATGGTGAAGCCGATGCCGCAGAGCAGCGACACGCCCAGCACGTGCAAGGGCGCGGCGTTGGTCGGACCGTCGGCGAAGCCGAGCTTCACCGTCGCCATGGCAGTGCCGTAGACGCCGACCACCTTGCCCAGCACCAGCCCGCCGGCGACGCCGAGGGTCAGCGGATCGGTCAGCGCCGCCAGGTCGAAGCCGGCCAGCGAGACGCCGGCATTGGCGAAACCGAACACCGGGATGATGACGAACGGCACGACCTTGATCAGCGCATGCTCGAGCGTGTGCAGCGGCGAGCTGGCCGCCGGCTCGCGCCCGCCCGGTGCCGGCCGTCCCAGCGGGATGGTGAGCGCCAGCGCCACGCCGGCGACCGTCGCATGCACGCCCGACAGCAGCACCAGCAGCCACAGCACGGCGCCCAGCAGCAGATAGGGCCACAGCGCCCGCACCCCGAAGCGATTGAGCGCCAGCAGCGCCGCCAGCACGGCGGCCGCGCCGCCCAGCGCCGCGAGGTCGAGATTGCCGGTGTAGAAGACGGCGATGATCAGCACCGCGCCGAGATCGTCGATGATGGCGAGCGCCGTCAGGAACACCTTCATCGAGGCCGGCACGCGGTTGCCGAACAGCGACAGCACGCCCAGCGCGAAGGCGATGTCGGTCGCGGTCGGAATCGCCCAGCCGCGGATCACCTCGCCATTGTTCCAGTTGAGCCCGGCGAAGATCAGCGCCGGCACCGCCATCCCGCCGGCGGCACAGAGGCCCGGCAGGATGCGCCGCGACCAGGTCGAGAGCTGGCCGTCGACGATCTCGCGCTTGATCTCCAGCCCGACCAGCAGGAAGAACACCGCCATCAGCGCATCGTTGATCCAGTGCGAGACGCTGAGCGGCCCGACATAGGCCTTGAGCGCGGCGAAATAGGCCGGCGCGAGCGCCGAATTGGCGACGATCAGCGCCAGCGCCGCGGCCAGCATGAGGACGATGCCGCCCGAAGCCTCGCCGTCGATGAAGCGGCGCAGCAGGGTCGGACGAACCTGGGGATTGCGGGTCATGGGTCTCGCACGCGAAAGGGATCGCTGGCGGCCCGACCAGCGCTCGTCCCTGCCCGTACCGATGTGCGGACACCCGCGTTTCTTGTGGCCGATGCGTCCCGGGAGGGCAACAGAATCCGGCGGCGGAAACGGGCGAATTCGTGCCATAGGGGAGGAAGAGTTCGGGGAGAGTACGATGGTTCGCCGTTTGTGGGGCCTGCTGGTCCTGGGATCGATGATGGGGGCTTTCGGCGCGGCGGCGCAGACGAAAAAGATCGGCACGTTCGGCGGCTGGGCGATCAGCATCGTGCACGACAAGGGCAAGTTCGTGCGCTGCCTCGCCGACACGACCGGGCCGGACAACGAAGGACTGCGGATGAGCTTCGGGGACGACGGGCAGCGCCAGATCGTCCTGCCGGGTCCCGCCACGGCCGGCGCCCGGGACGAGGCCGTGATCGTGCTCAGGCCCAGCGGCAAGCGATTCACCTTCCCGATGACCCAGCGCTCGGCCGACCGGCTGTGGAGCCCGGCGCTGGAGAACAGCTTCACCGACGTCTTCTTCGAATCGAAGCGCATGGAGGTGCAGCTCCCCGCGCGCAACGTCACGCGCAGCTTCGACCTCGGCGATCCCGACACGATGAGTGCCCGGATCGACGGCTGCATGACCTCCCACCAGTAAGCAACGACGGAACCGACCGATGATGCGTAAAGACCTGCTTTCCGCGGCGACGATGCTCGCCCTCGCCCTTCCTGCCGCTGCGCAGGCCGAGCCGGGCGACGCCACCTTCTGCCAGCAGTATGCGGCGGCGGTGGCGACCGCGGCGAAGGACGCGATCGCCCTCAACCCGGCCTGCCAGGATCTCGGCAAAGGCGTGCATGCCGTCACCAAGGCGCATGTCGACTGGTGCCTGAAGACCGACCGCACCGAGGTCGAGGGCGCCTCCACCCACATCCGCCGGCTCGCCAGCCGCTGCACCAACGGCCAGCTGGCCGCGCCGAACGAGTATGGCGGCTACGACATCGTCGCCAACGACAAGTTCGAAAAGGCCTGGGGCCAGGCGGGCCCCTGGAGGATCCGCGCCGCCCGCAGCGGCGAGACCTTCATGTACTGCGTGGCCGATTCCAATGCCGGCAGCCGCCGGGTCCGCATCGGCGTCGACCTCGTGCAGCCGGGCGATTCGCGGCAGTGGCAGGTCGCCGTGCCGATGAAGGGACCGAAGGACTGGCAGGGCTCCTTCCAGGTCGACGGCAAGGGCTTCGGCAATGGCGGCGGCAACCAGATGAGCGGCGTCGGCGTCGGCAGCTGGAGCATCGCCTGGCTGGGCCTGTCCGAACTGGATGGACTGAAGAAGGGCGGACGCGAGGGCCTGGTGGGCGTGGAAACGCAGGATTACGAATTCCCGCTGGAGGGCGTCGGCGCGGCGATCCGCCAGCTCGAGGACTGCCGCCGCAAGCGCGGCCTGGGCGGCTGATCCGCTCTCAGGCGTGGCGCAGGGTGCCGCGCAGCTGTTCGACGGTGGACTGGGCCGCCACGATGCGGCCCATCAGGTTGACCCGGCGGATCACCAGGCTGGTGTTGCGCGGATTGACGTTCAGCGCCTTCGACAGATCGTTGAGATCGTCGCGAAGCCGATTGAGATTCGTCTCGAGCTCGGCAAGCTTCCTGTCGTCCCTGCGCACCGCCACCCTCGCAAAACCGTCGTCCGGAGGATATCACGAACCAGCGTGACGCCGACGGGGCGACGGCGCGGCGCTTTTGTATCAATCGTACGGCGGCGTAACCTCTAGGGGCGCTCGAGCCAGTCGAGCCGCTCCGCCAGCCCTCGGGCTCCAAGGACCGACAGGATGTTGTGGTCGTCGACACCCGGGATCGGGTCGAGCGCCACGCCGGTGAGGGCGGCCATGTTCTCCGCCTCCCTGCGGTCGATCTCATTGTTCTCGCCGAAGGTCATGCGGACCCGGGGCCGCCGCTGGGCGGCGCCGTAGAGCGCCGCCATATCGAGGCTCCCGGGATCGATCGGCGGGGCCGAGGGCCGCCGGCGCTTCTGACGCTCCAGCACCCGTTGCGCGCTCTCGTCCAGCCGCGACGGCCCGGCCAGGGCGAGCACCCTGTCCGCCGAAAGGTCGAGCCCGTAGCGAAGGGCCCCGAACGTTCCGGAAGAGCTTCCCGTCGACAGGATGCGTTGGGCACCCAGCGATCGCGCAATCTCCGACAGGCGGCCGATCGAGGCCGCCAGGTCCGGGCCGAGGGAGCCGATGCCGCCGGCGTAGAACATGCCATCGAGGTCGCGCAGATAGACGATGCTGGCGTCGAGCTGCCGGAACCACTGATGCATGACGACGAGCGGCCCGGAAAAGCGCTTGGCCCCACCGGTGAAGACGAACAGCACGCAGCGCGAGCCGGCGCGGGGCACGATCTGGACTTCCGCCGCGGGGTCGTCCTCGAACTCGCCTTCCTGCTGGCCGGGCGGTGTCGGCGGCGCGGCGAGGACCAGCGATGGCAGGCTGCCGGTGCTGGTGTCGGAATGTCCGAGGACCGTCGACACATAGTGCCGGGCGGCCGCGAGCGAGCCGCATTCGAGGATCGTCCACAAGGCGATGCGGTGCCGGTAGGTGACCGCGCCCGGGCTGCCGGGATCGCCGCGCTCGAAGCGACGCAGGAAGTCCAGGGTTTCGAGGATCAGCGCCTTCTCGCCGAGCCCCGCCTGCCGCTTCACTTCCTCTTCGACCGCGTCGCGCTCGCCGGCGGCCCAGCGTTTGAACAGGATCCGGTTCTGATAGCTCAGCATGCCGGCGTGACGGACCTCGCCGCATGGTCGAGGATCGCCTGGATCGAGCGGCAGCGGTCGACGTCCTCCTCGGCGATCGCCAGATCGAAGGTCTCCTCGATCGCCATGAGGATCTGCGCGTGGTCGAGCGAGTCCAGGCCGAAATCGTAGAAGTCCTCGGCGAGGCCGAGATCGTCGGTGGCGACGCGATCGATGACGCCGGCGACGACGTCCCGCACGGCCCGTTCGCTCAGTATGGTCGTCACGCTCATGACCGTCGCCCTTTCTGCTTCATGATCGCCCCCTCCTCATCGCCGCGGCTGGCCTCGTGCCAGAAGCATCGCGCCGCCGGTCCCATCCGGCGCGGTCGCAATCGCCTTCCAGTAGCGGCCCCCGAGCAGCGGGCCCAGCGAGACCGAAGCGGGCGCCCGGCGCGGCGGCACCTGCGGGCAGGCGATCTCCGCGATCGACCAGTAGTCGTCCGGGCAGCTGATCAGCAGGAGGTGGATGCTCGCGGCAGCCACGCGACGCATGAACGGCGCGTCGCCGGCCGGCAGCGCGGCGCGCCGGTCGCCCTCGAAGGTCGCCCCCTCGATCAGGGCCTCTTCGTCGAGCCGCACCCTGCGGTTGATCGGCAGGTCGCGCCGTCGCCTGAGGACGAACAGCCGGCGCCTCCCCTCCTCGCGCCACGTGACGGAGCCGCACCGGTCCGCCGGCGCCGCCTCGTCGTCACGGACATCGCCGGCGCAAAGTTCGATGGCGCAGTCGCTGGCCGCCGTCAGCGCGAGCCGGATGTCGGCCGCCCCGCCGAGCCGGTCGACGATCCCGTCGAATATGTCCGCGCCGTGGAGATAGGTGCGATCGGCCGTGAAAGGCGGCGCGACGAGAAACCGTCCGGCGTCCGTCATGGCGGGGCGGCCACGACGTGCGGCACGAAGCGGCTTTGGGCATCGAAGATGATGGGCCCATCCGACTCGAGGATGCCGAGCCCTTCGGCGCGGCCCCGCACGATCCAGCTGGTCACCGAGACGTGCCGCGCCCGGTGGGCCGCCCCGAAGGTCGGGAGACGGTGGAGCATCTGCACGACGTGGCCTTCGCGCCCATAGGGACCGGGAGTCGACAGGCCGCCGGCCGGCAGGCTGGCATCGTGCAGGGTGACGTTGCATCCCTTGATGGAGAACAGGGGCTTGACGACGCAGTTTCCGGTCGGCGCCGCGGAATCGCCGGCGAACCATGCCGGCAGCAGATTGGGATGACCGGGAAAGAGTCGCCACAGCCAGACCAGCAGGCCCTTCGAGGCGAGCACCAGCTTCCACAGCGGCTCGATCACGGTCGGCGCGTCGGGGACGAGGAAACAGCGGCCATAGGGCTCGCGCAGCAGCACGTTCCAGCGATAGGCTTTCACCAGCGACCGGATCGGGAGGCCGTGGCAATCCGCCAGCCGGCCAGCCGCGTCGAGTCCGATCGCCTCGAGATCGACGTAGCGCGTCTCCCGGCCGGCCTGGATCGCGCAGTCCAGCAGGTAACGGGCCCACACCTGATCCTCGACGTTGCGCCGCGAGGCCGCCGCATGCAGGACCCCGTCGACTCCGAGACCGGCGAACGCCGCCACCAGCGCGTCGTGCAGGCGGTTGAACTGATCGTGGCTCGCGGGCAGCTCGCCGCCACGCTGCCGGTCCTCGAGCCAGATCCACTGGAACACCGAGGCTTCGAACAGCGTGCCGGCCGTGTCCGCATTGCACTCGTGCAGCTTGGCCGGACCGCACCCGTCGAACGCCAGATCGAAGCGGGCGAGGAGGTCGGGATCGCGTCTCCGCCAGCTCGCGCACAGCGCATCCCAGCAGGCCTCGGGGATGCCGAGCGATCGCAGGACCTCCTCGTCGTGACAGGCGCGCTCCACGACCTGGAGGCAGAGTGCCCAGAGGTCGGCCGATACGGACTCGAGTCGTTCCATGCAGTCGGACCCGAAGAGGTAATAGGCATCGTCCGTCCAGTAGGGCGCCTCGCGGGGCGTGTGGTAGCGGAAGCCGACCCGGCCTGCGAGTTCGCGCCATTCCGGCCGTTCCTGGATTTCGAGTCGGCGCACGGCGTCGCGGCCTTCGGACCGGCTAACCCGCGAGATCCCGTTCGAGCATCGTGTCCCCGAACAGGCCCAGCCCCTGCAGAGCCGGCAGGTCGCCCAGACCCTCAGCCGGCGCCCGCCGGGGCCCGGTGCGGAACGGGCAGACCCGGGACGGCGCCTGCGGAACGGCCCAGGCCGCGCCGCCCTCCTGCCCGCGGGCCACGCGAAAGAACGGCTGTTCGACCATGGAGACGAGAGCGATGGCAACCGAACGCCGGAGCGGGCCCGGCATCCGCGGCGAATCCTGGGAAACTTCGAGCTGCGACTGCAGATCCATCGACGCCCCGCTTCGTCACGCAAGAAGACGACACTCTCACTGCGCAAACCATAGCCGGTGCAAGAAGGCGTCTCAAGGTTCGTTGTCGTACAGACTCAATTCCGCACGCCTTCTCGATCGCGATCGAGAAGGCAGAACCGGAGGGGCGTGGGTCGCGCGGGACCGGGGCGTCAGGCGCCTGACGGCGAAGCGGCCTATTCGACCGGCCGGACGCGGCGCGAAGGCAGGGTGACGGCGACGTTCAGCTCGCGCGTGAGCTCGTCCAGGGTGAGCATGCCGGGGCGCAGCAGCAGGCGGGCGACGCCGGAATTGCGGCGGTTCTCCTCGGGCCAGATGGCGCGGCGGGCGAGCGAACGGGCCTCGTCGTTCTTGCCGGCGCGCAGCGCGATGATCGCGGCGGCGAGGCAGCGCTGTTCCCATTCGCCGAACGGGCCCACGCCGCGGCCGAGCGCGTCGATGATGGTTGTGATGGCGTCGACCGCCATCTTCTTCTTTTCCTCGGACGGCAGCCCCTCGGACGAGAGGGCCAGCGATTTGCGGAGCGCTTCCATATCAGACATCGGCGTTTCTTACCCCGTCTTGTCCCCCGCGCCTATTCCCCCGCGACGATCGACCGTTTCGTTCACGGGCGCGGCCCAGCAGCGCACGGTTGTTGCGGAAACTCGTCCCACGTCCGGCCATCGAGCAGGCGACCGCGCTTCTTCTTGTTCGTCCCGCCCCACTGCTTGAAGAAGAATGCCGTGCCCTGCGCCCGGCAGGCGTCGCGGATCTCGCGCACCCAGGCGGGATCGACCGGCCGCGCGCCGGGACCGGATTCGCCGCCCGCGATGGCCCAGTCGATCCCCCTCAGATCGATCCCGCCCGGCACCGCCGACACCAGCGACGAGAGCAGCGGCTCCAGCGACAGGAAGCGCACGGCCGCCGGCACCCGGCGCAGGTGATCGAGGCGGAACAGATGCTCGGCATTCTCGACGCTGGTGCCCAGCCAGACGTTGGGCAGCAGCGGCAGCCGCGCCGTCAGCTCTTCCATGCGCTCCGGCCGCTTGGTGAGGATCTGGTAGGTGTGCTGCGGCGTCCGCGCCATCACCGCCCACACCTCGGCGACGAACGCTTCCGGCACCGCCTCCCAGAACAGGTCCGACATCGAGTTGACGAAGATCATGCGCGGCTTCTTCCAGCCTGCGGGCACGGCGAGCGCCGCGCGATCGAGCCGCACCGCGCCCGTCCACTTCGCCCGGCCGCCGGACAGCCGCGTCAGCCCGGCATATTTCGCCATGCCCATCGCCTCGAGCCGGGCCGCCAGGCGCATCGCGTAGCAGTTGGTGCAGCCCGGCGACAGGACCGTGCAGCCCGCGACCGGATTCCAGGTCGCGTTCGTCCATTCGATCGAACTGGTGGCCATTCGAAAATCCTGGACGCCTTTTCCGGCCTTTCTATGTCCCTCCCCGCCCGCGCCCCCTGCGACAGTCGTTTCGAATGTTTCGACTGTTTCGACTATTTCGGATAAGGTGTTCGCTGCCCCTGCGGCGACACCGACCAGCTGGAGATCCCGATGCCCCCCGACGAGTCCCTTTCAGAGCGCCTCCCGACCCCGGCCGAAGCCGAGAAGGCCGCCAAGGCCGGCCCGCTCCTCGCCAGTCACAAGGACAAGCGCGGCGGCCTATCGCTTCACGTGAAGAAGGGAGCCAAAAGCGCCGACGTCGACCTGCCCCCGGCGGTCGCCCGCCTGGTGCTCGATCTGCTGGAGCTCGTCGGCCGGGGCTGCGCGGTCACGCTCGTGCCGTCCGGCGCGGATCTCTCCACCCAGCAGGCCGCCGACATGCTCGAAGTCTCCCGCCCCTTCCTCGTGAAGCTGCTCGAGGCCAGGGAGATCCCGCACCACAAGATCGGCACCCACCGCCGCATCCGGGCGGAAGACCTGCTCGCCTACAAGCACCGCCGCGACAGCAAGCGCATTGCCGCCCGGGCGCGGCTCGGCCGGCTGACGCGGGAGAGCGATGGGTGAATGAGGCGTGTCTTGCGTCGCTTCATGAGTTTGGTGGCCACCCTTATGACGATCTAACTCATGCTACTGACAACACCTCCATCATTTGAGAACTACTCGGGCACTTGGACAATCTCGCCTGGCCAGCGCCTGTACGAGTTCATAAGTAATATCGCGGTGCATGCTGACACTATTATCTTGGCCGGGGAGGCAATCATCGTCGGCAAAAATAAAGGGACAGACAGCAGTCGAATTTCAATTCTCTGTAAACAATTTGGAATGCATCTTCTGTTGCCTAACAATGGTGCCTTGAAGTGGGCGATGGCCGCAAAACGATCAGCCCCGGATTTTGTAATAGGGTTTGAACCCTTGGCCGCTGCAAATTCAAAGCCCTTTAACGGGCGCGAGTGGCAAAGCGACGGCGTTCTTGGCGCGCTTACTGTGCCATTTATAGCCGCTTTTGTACTTCTGTACGAGCGACACAGCGATTGGATACGGACCAAGTGGCCGCAGGGGCCAGCGACCTATCCGGACATTATCCGGTTCAGCTGGATGATTCGAAATACACTGGCTCATCGCGGCATCTGCAATCTGCGTGCATCGGGTCCTACCTGCAATTGGCATCATCTCAACTTCAGTCCTGCTGATGCTGGCAAAGACATATATCCAAAAGTGATCGGCCCGGCCGAGATCATCATTCTCGCAATAGAAATGGGTTTCGAACTAGACAATCTAAGGTGCCCTAATCCATAGCAGCAGCGGAGGTGACGCTGTTTAAGAATTACATAGGTCCGTGGACCATCGATCCTGGTGAACGTCTCTACGACTTAGTTCGAGACATCATCATTTCAACCGACGCTTTAAACATTGCGGCAGAGGCAATCTTGCTTGGCAAGGCCAAGGGAACCGATGCCGCGCCTTTTGAGATATTGAGTGGCCAGTTCAGGGTAAGGATACTTTTGCCCAACGGCTTACTAAAATGGGCTATTGCACCGGAGAGACCACACTACGGCATCGTAATTAGGTTTGATCGTTACAAGGTTAGGCGGAGCAACAGGGAATGGCGTAGTTGGGATACTGATGGGCCGCAAGGGGCCACTGAAAATCTCTTTATCGGCGCATTCTTATTGTTTTATGCGCGGCACAGTGACTGGATTAGCAGTAAGTGGCCACTGGGTGCTTCAACCTATCCTGATGTAATTCGGTTTGGCTGGATGATGAGAAACTCGCTAGCTCATCATAACGGCCGTTGCAGGCTGGGTGATCCAACGATCCGCTGCTCGTGGCACCACTTGTCTTTCAGTGCCGCAGACTCTGGGTGCCTAATTTGGCCAAGGATCATCGGTGTAGGCGAGATCCTCTTGCTGATGATCGAGATGGGTGTCGAACTTGACGCGCTCCAATGCCCAACGATTCCCTAAGCGACAACTCTCGATACACGCCCCACTGAGTTTTCTCGGCGCCTCCTCGCGTTCCTCGAGAGTTGGACGCCAACACTTTGAAACTACAGGCAGATCTGACGAGATTGAAACTCAAGACTTCTGCCTTCCGAGGGCGTTGCCCTCACTCCTCCCGCATCCGCGCCACCCGCGCCCGCCCCTTGTCGATCGCGTCGCCGATCGAGACTCTCACGGTCGCGTCGGGCACCACCTTGTCGCCGTAGCGCCGGGGGGCGATCTTGGCGACGAGCCATTTGATCGTGTCGATCTGCAGCCGGCAGACGGTCACGCTGTCGGTGTCGGCGTCGCGGGCGATGTGGATCGCTTCCTCGGCGAGCGCGTCGGCCTGCTGGTCCCGGGCGGCGGCGTAGCGGTCGCGAAAGGAGCCGTTCTCGCTCTGCCAGCGGCGCACCGTGTCGCGGCTCGGCATGCGGGCCGGATGGCAGATGTCGCAGAGCAGTTCGCCGTCGGCCAGGCGGCGGCAGATTTCGGCGGCCAGCGCCTCGTCGTAGTGCGTGGGTCGCGCGGCCATCACGGGCTCTCCGGCTCCGGCTTGCCGGCGACCTTCTTGCCCAGCCGCCGGCGGTTCACCCGCATCATCATGATCGTGGCGGCGCGCGACTGGCCGGGCGCGAGACCGGCGGCGCGGCGCTGGCGGCGGATCATGTCGGGATGGCGGTCCATCGCCTCGCCGATGGCGCCGTCGGTCTCGCCGGCGGCGACCAGCCGGCGCAGGCGCGCCGCATCGTCGGCGGTCCAGGGACGGCCGCGGCTCATGTCGCGACTCCCGCGCGACCATGAAGGGAAAGCTCGAGCTCGATCGTTCTGCTGCGTGCCATCGGCCTTTACCTCGCCTCAAACGGAAGTCACGGTCGGCGCATGAAGAGACTTGCCCTCGCCGCCCTCTCGGTCGCTGTGGTGTCCGCCGCACTGGTCTCCGCCGCCTCGGCGCAGAACGCCAAGCCGCCGGCCGCCGCACCCGCGGCCCCCGCCGCCGCGCCCGCGAAGCCGCAAGGCTGCACCGCCACCCATGGCGCGCTGCCGCAGAACTGGTCCGGTCAGGCCTTCGCCCTCGACGGCGAGTCGCTGGGCGGCAACGGCCTCAAGACGCCGCTGCGGATCTGGGGCGTGCAGGCACCGGCGCTGCGCGATGCGTCGCGACTGGAGACGGTGCCCGGCATGCGGGCACGGGCGACGCTGGAAGACCTGCTGGCGCGCGCCGACCACAAGGTGAAGTGCCGCATCGCGCGCTACGATTCGGAATGCCGCCTGGTCGCCCAATGCGCGCTCGACGAGGCCCAGCCGATCGATCTCGGCGGCGCCATGCTGGCGTCCGGCGTCGTCTACGGTCACGAGCTCGACGAGCCGCTGTCGTGGGAGCCGCGCGCCGCCCAGCGCTACGCCGACGCCGAGTTCGAGGCCCGCAAGGCGCGCAAGGGCAGCTGGCCGCACTGGCTGGGCGAGAAGTAGCGCCCGTCCCCTCTCCTCGCCGTCGCCCTGACGGAACCGGCTCATTGCAGCACCGCCGCCGCCAGGGCCGCATCGACCACGCGCTCGATCTCGCGGTCGGGATAGCCCAGCGCACGGGCGCGGTCGGCCAGCATGTCGCGGGTCGCCATGCGGGCGGCGCGGGCCGAGTAGCCGCCGGCCCGTTCGAAGCCCAGGCAGTCGGCGGCGTCTTCGACCAGGAACGGGTGGAGGACTGGCGGGGAGAGCTTCGGGGAGGCGGCCATTCCGGAAACATATCCGGATTATTATCCGACTTCAAGACGGATTCCGGAACATTCTCCTATCGGAATTCATTCCGGAAAATGCCAGACTGACGGCATGGCCTTCGACGCCAACCAGCGCCGCCAGGCCCTCCGCGCCTTCATGGCCGGGGCCGGCCTCAACGTCGCCCAGTGGGAAAGCCTCTCCGGACTGGGCGATGGAACGCTGCGCAAGTTCCTGGACGACCCGACCGGCGCCAAGACGCTGACCGACAAGACCTATGCCCGCCTCGCGGCCGGCGCCACGAAGAAGACCGGCCGCGCCGTGGGCGTCGCCGAGCTGCAGGGCGAACTGCCCGCGGCGGCCGACGGCGCGGCCTCCTCCTTCGCCACCGATCTCGCCGGCAACGTGGTGCCCGCCTTCGATGCGCCCGGCCGGCCGATGCTCGGCCACATGGCCAACGACGTGCCGCTCTATGGCACGGCGATGGGCGGCGACGGCAACGGCGAGTTCGAGATGAACGGCACGGTGATCGATCATGTCGCGCGGCCGCCGGGCATCCTCGGCCGCGGCGACGTGTTCGCGCTGAACGTGGTGGGCGATTCGATGTGGCCGTGGCGCAAGCCCAACAGCCTGATCTACGTCGAGCGGGACCGCGCCCCCAGCGTCAACGACCATGTCGTGGTCGAGTTCAGGCCGATCGCCGGCTCCAGCGTGCGCCAGACGGTGGTCAAGCTGCTGGTCGGCATCTCGAACAAGAGCCTGAAACTCGCGCAGTATCGCCCCCCGAAGGAATTCGAGGTCGACCGCCGCACGGTGTTCCGCGTCTATCGCGTCCTCGAATGGGACGAACTCATGAAGGGAGGGCGCTAGGATGCCCGCGGTGGAGAAGGACGCGACCGTCTGCGCCGGCCGCTGCCATTGCGGCGCGGTGCGGTTCGAGGCGACGCTGAGCGACGGGTTCAGGTCGATCCGCCGCTGCACCTGTTCCTTCTGCCGCATGCGCGGCGCCGTCGTCGTCATGGCGAAGATGGGCGGGGTCCGGATCCTCGAGGGCGAGGAGGCGCTGACGACCTACCGCTTCCACACCGGCACGGCGCAGCACTTCTTCTGCTCGCGCTGCGGGATCTACACCCACCATCAGCGCCGCTCCGACACGACGCTCTACGCCGTGAACGTGGCCTGCCTGGAGGGCGTCAGCCCCTTCGACTTCGCCGAGGTGCCGGTCATGGACGGCATCAACCACACCAACGATACCGGCCAGCCAACGCGGCGGGCCGGCACGCTGCGTTTCGAGCCGAGCGACTGACACTCGGAGAATGAACCGGATTTATTTCCGGATTTTTCCTTGAATTTTCCGGAACTGGATCCGATACTCGGGTGATGCCCGACAGTCTCTCCCCTCCTCCGCAAGAGACCGTCGCCGAGCTGATCCGCCGGCACCGCCACCCGCTCCCCGCGCCCGCGATCGCCATCGAGACCTTTCGCACCCGCGCCGTCGCGCTGTGCAGCGCCGAGGTCGCCCATCGCAGCCGCGACTTCCATCGGGTCGAACGCGCGCTGGGCCTCGCCTTCGACCGCTGGCTCGAACCCGACTGCGAACAGCTCGGCCAGTTCGCCCACGAAGCCCACGCCGCCGCTGCCCTGGTCTGGCTCTCCCATCTGCAGACGCATGAGAGCTGGAAACGTTCACCCTGGAACGGCGTCCCGTTCCGCTCCTGGCACGAGCACGAGCGCACCGCTTGGTTCAAGAAGCGCCGCGAGCTGTGGAGAGGCTTCCTGCGGCAGGTCCAGCGTTATCGAGCGGCTCGGAAGGTCCAGGTCCACATCGGCACCCCCACCAACGCCTCACCTTGAGGAGCACTCCGCAGGAGTGCGTCTCGAAAGGTGGGTCCGCGCACCTCGCCCGTTGCCCATCCTTCGAGACGGCCGCGGCGCGGCCTCCTCAGGATGAGGGAGTGTCTTGTTCTCAACACTTATCCAATCGTGAAACTTTTTCTTGACCGCGCTTTTGCACGGGACAATAGTTTCCGACATGGCTAACCATTCGACCGACCTCGACCGCACCTTCTCAGCCCTCTCCGATCCGATCCGGCGGGCGATCGTCAGTCGGCTGTGCGAGGGGCCGAAGTCGGTCAGCGAACTTTCCGAGCCGTTCGAGATCGCCCTGCCGTCGCTGCTCAAGCATGTGCGGGTGCTCGAGGAGAGCGGGCTGATCAGTTCGGAGAAGACCGGGCGCGTGCGGACCTGCCGGATCGAGCGGCGCGCGCTGCGGGAGACCGAGGCCTGGATCCACCGGCACGTCGCCACCTGGGAGCGGCGCCTCGATCGCCTCGAGGCCCATGTCCAACGCCTGAAGAGGAAGCACTAGAACCATGAGCGAGACCTTCACCCCGCCGCCCTCCGCCTGGCAGGACTGGCCCCTCGACCGCGAGATCGTGCTGACCCGCGTGATCGACGCACCACGCGCCCTCGTCTATGCCGCCTGGACCGATCCGGAGCAGATCCAGGTGTGGTTCGGGCCCGAGGGTTTCGAGGTCAGGAGCCACGAGATCGACCTGCGGCCGGGCGGGCTGTGGCGCTTCGACATGGTGGCGCCCGACGGCACCCGCTACGACAACCGCATGCGCTTCCTGCGGCTCGAGGCGCCGTCGCTGATCGAGGTCGAGCACGGCTCGGACCGCGACGAGGATCCCGGCCGCTTCCGCATGCTCGTCACCTTCGACGAGCAGAGCGACGGCAAGACCGTCCTCACCCTGCGCCAGATGCATCCCACGAAGGCGCAGCGCGACGGCGCGATCGGCTTCGGCGCGGTCGAGTATGGCGGCCAGACCCTGGCCAAGCTCGTCCGTCACCTGGCGACGCGCCTCGGCGCCTGAGCGCCGGGCGCTGCCCCGGCGTCAATCCAGCCGCTCGGCCTTCAGGCGTCCCGTGCGGATCGCCTTGACGAAGGTGCGGTAGTCGCGTTGCGCCTGGTCGGCATACTCGACCGAGAAGTCGGCGATGGCGTCGTCGAAGGTCTCGCTGCCGCCGAGATAGCCCGCGATCATCGCCGGGTCGCCCGAGCGGGCATGGGCGCGCGCCAGCGCCCAGGCGCAGATGCGGCCGTAGGCGCGCAGGTCGGCGGCATCGAAGCTCTCGACCACGGCGCTGATCTTCATGTCGCGCAACTGGCGGACATAGTGTGCACGGCCGTCGACACCGGTCGTCCAGCCGAGGAACAGGTCGCTGGCCGACTGCATCAGCCGCTGGCCGACCACGACGCGCTGGCCGTGATTGGCATGCAGGCTCTTTCCGATATAGGGCTCCAGCACCGACGGCACTGCCTCCTTGACCTGCAGGAAGATCGGGTCGCGGCTGTCGGCCATGAACAGGACCACGGCGCACATGCGGCCGACGCTGCCCACACCCACCACCTTGATCGCGAGGTCGCAGAACTGGAAGCGGCCGAACAGGGTGCGCACATGCTCGGGCAGCGATTCCCGATACTGCCGGATCGCCTCGGAGAACTGCGATTCCAGCCCCGGCGTCTGTTCCTGCGTCGGATGGAAGATCAGCGGCAGGTCGTCCTTGATGCGCGGCGTGTCGCCGACATGGTCGACGAGCTTGGGGAACAGATAGTCCGGGACGTTCTTCTCCTCGACCTTCTCGAGGCGCTTGCGGACGATCTCCTGCCGCGCCGGCGAATCCACCGCCTTGAGGAAGCGGTCGAGGTCGATCGCGTCGTACCAGACGTCGAGCGCGCGCATCCCGGCATAGTCCGACATGCGCTCGCGATAGGAGCTGGCGGCGGCGCGGGCGGCGCGCACCGAATCGCTCTCCGCCAGGCCGATCTGCCGGCCGGCCACGACCAGGCTGGCGGCCAGCCGCTTCACGTCCCATTCCCACGGGCCGGGCAGCGTCTCGTCGAAATCGTTGATGTCGAAGATCACCCGCCGCTCGGGCGTGGCGAAGCCGCCGAAGTTGCAGAGATGGGCGTCGCCGCAGGCCTGCACCGTGAGCCCGGTGACCGGCGTCGAGGCGAGGTCGGACGCCATGATGTCGGCGGTGCCGCGATAGAAGGCGAAGGGCGATTCCATCATGCGCCCGTGGCGGATCGGGATCAGGTGCTCGAGCCGCCCCCGGTTGGAGCGTTCGAGGATCTCGAGGATGTCCGGCCGGTCCTTCGGCGCCTTCCAGTGGGCGTGCGAGGCACGCGGCACCGTCTCGCGGATCGCCTTGCCGGCGGCGCGCCGCTCGTCGGCATGCAGGAACACCGGTTCCTTGTGCGTGGTCTTGCGCGCCTTTTTCATCTCTTGCCCCGACTCCGTCCCCGCCCGGGTGCCCCCGTGGCTCCCCCGCAGGATAGAAGCCGCCCCGCGCACGGGCCAGTGCGTCACGAGAGCCGTCGGGACCGACGTTCAGTCCGCTAGCGCGATTTCCGGGCCGACTTCGAGTCGATGGCTGAGGACTTCGAGGTAGCCGCACTTGGTGAAGTGGATCGCGTAGTGGCGGAGGCCACGCAGATCGACCGACACGCGCTCCCTGTATCGATTCGCCCATTCGGAGCCGGCAACTTCACACAATCGATCGACGCAGTGCCGTGCCGTGAGCGGCATCAGCATCTCCGAATAGAGGCTGTGCGCCTGCACGAAGCCGAAGGTGAAGGTCCTGCTGAAGGTGCCGGCCGCGCGGTAGTATTGAACGGTCGCCATGAGATCCATCTCACGGAACTCGACCTTCAGCTCGTCGCAATGGCCGTACATCGTGTCGAGCCGGAGAATGGACTTGAATTCCATGAATGCCCCGTCGCCGCCCAACCCGGTCACACGAGGTCGTCGAGATCGACCTTCAGCACGTCGGCGATCTTCTTCATGACCGACAGGCTTGCGTCCTTCTTGCCGCTTTCGATCTCGGAGACGAACGGCGCACTGACGCCGGCGGCGGCCGCGAGGTCGCGCCCCGACAGGCCGCGATGGCTGCGCCAGACCCTGACCTTGTTCTCACCGGCGATGAGACGGCGCACCACATCCGCCGGCAAGACCTCCTCGTCTCCCGCCGCGATGTCGCGCACGACCTTGTTAGCCTTCGCGATGTCGGCCTGATCGATCAGCACGTTTGCCTCTTCTTCATGGACGCTTACCTCCTACACGAGAAGGACCCTGAAGTCCTTTTCAGCCGGAAAGGCCAACCGTCGTCCCGACTGGACGAAGCGGAGAACGGGGACCTCTTTTCCCCTATTGGCGGCGTTCAACTGGAAGAAAGGTCTCCACTCCGCGCTGCGCGCTGCGGTCGAGACGACGGGCTATTGGGGCGCGAGACTACCGCGGCGCTGGCAGCGGCCTGATCTCCTCCTTGGCCAGCATGCCCAGCGCGAAGATGCGGCGGGCGACGACCAATGCCTCCCCGGCGGTGCCGACGACGGCGGCGGCGATGCGGTCGTGGGTGGCCTTCATCGCGAACTCCACGACGCTGCTCATGACGGCGGTCGAGGAGGCCGAGAAGAACACGTGCGAGAGGATGCGCCAGACGGCGCGGGCGCTGTGGCGCAGGCCGTAGATCTGCATCAGGTCCTTGACCAGCGCGACGCCGATGCCCAGCACGACCAGCGCGTCGAGCGCGGGGTGCGGACAGGCGGCGACGCCGAGGCTGGCGCGCAGGGCGGCGCGCTGGATGCGGTCGTCGGCCGCGCGATCCATCGGCACGAAGATCTCGCGGTTCAGAAGATCGATCACGTCGGCGTCGGTGTGCTGCGGCTGCAGCGCGGCCGAGACCGCGCCGAGCTTGCCGCGCACCTCGGGATTGCCGGCATAGAGCGCGTCGAGCACGCCGACCAGCCGGCCGCCGCTGCCGACGCCGCCCAACCGCGCCAGATGCTCGGCCAGTTCGCGCGCCCGCTCGGCCGACTTCAGGCGCGCATAGGCGCGGGCCTGGCCGGCCACCAGCCACAGGGTCGAGACCAGCAGCGCCACCAGCAGGCCGAACTGCGCCAGGTCGAACAGGCTGCCGCGTTCGATCGCGCTCTGCAGCAGCGAGACGGCGCCGTCGACGACATAGAACACCAGCAAGAGGCCGGCCGAGCCCAGCGCCAGTTTCGCGGGCCAACGGATCGCGGGCGGGCGCGTCGTCACGGGCAGCGGCTCGTCGAGCGGGGGCGCATCGGCCGGCGGCAGGTCGCCCGGCCGGAACTCCATGTCGACGAGGCGGCGGGGGGTCTCGGCGTTTGTGGTCATGCTCATGGCGCACTCATGGGAGGGGGGCTCACGCGAGGAGGAACTGGAGGACCTTGTCGAGATTGACGTGCGGCAGCGGCCGGTCGCGGAAGGCGGGGCCCAGACGCGGCGGCTCGAAGCGGCGGATGTTGAAGCCCTGCTCCGCCCACTGGTCGGCGGCGGGGATGGTGCCCGGGATTACGCCAGGCTGGATGTCCAGCACCTCGGCTCGGCCGGCGGGAATGCCGCGCAGGAAGGGCGTGGCGAGTCCGTTCACCTTGAGCTTGAGATCGGTGGTGGCGCGCACCGAGGACACGGCCAGCAGGCCGGATTGCCGCGCCGTCGCCTGCAGAAACGGCTCCCCGATCAGGTCGCGCAGCAGGTTGACCAGGTTGGCATGCTGGTCGGCGGTGACATGGTCGGCCTTGGTCGCGGCCAGCGCCAGCCGGTCGACCCGCGCCAGCGGCAGCAGGCGCAGCAGCGGGTTGCGCAGCTCGTCGAAGGCGTCGCTGATGCTGCGGATGGCGAGGCCGAGATCGGTGAAGGCGTCGCGGCCCTGCTGCAGCGCCGACAGGAGATCGACCAGCAGCACCTGCTTGCCCATGCGGCCGAAGACCTCGCCGTAGAACTGCCGCACCTGCCTGAGGTAGGCGGCATGGCGCTGCAGCAGCGCGGCGCCCATCGTGCCGCGTTTGGGCGCCCGCACGCCCGAGCGCACCGACGAGAGCGGGAAGAACAGAGCGGCGGGATCGGCCGCTTGATCGCTGAGCGCAAAGCGGCCGGGCTGCACGAAGCACAGGCTGCGTTCCTCGCGGCAGCGCAGGAGATAGTCGCGATAGAGAAGCCCGATGCGCGCCAGCTCGGCCGGGTTCTCCGGCGCGGCGGGATCGAGCGTGCGCACGGCGTCGAGCCAGGGCGCTGCGAGATCGTTCCGGCCGGCGCTGTTGGCCAGCTCCTCCATCTGCAGCGACCAGTCGCGGAACGACTGGGTCAGCATCGGCAGGTCGAGCAGCCATTCGCCGGGATAGTCGATCAGGTCGAGATCGGTGGTGGCCTCGGACGAGAGGACGGAGCGCAGCAGCCCGACATCGCCGTGCCGGATGCGCACCCTCAGGCCGCTGAGGCCGGTGGTCGGCGCCGGCCAGGCCGGCGGCTCGGCCAGCAGCCGGTCCAGCCGTTCCTCGAAGGGAAAGCGCGGCACGCCGGGAATCGCCAGCAGCTCGACGCTGCGCACATGTTCGCGCCAGGGAAAGAACGGGAAGGCCGCCATCGGCGCCTCTCCCGCCGTGCGCAGCGCCTGGGCGAAGGCGGTGATGAACACGGTCTTGCCCGAGCGCTGCAGCCCGGTCACGGCGATGCGATGCCGCCGCGGCGAGAGCGGCGAGGCATCGAAGGCCGCCGCCAGCCCCTCGAGGGTCGTATCGGCCACAGTCTTG
>CAZPOS010000007.1:304-5115 GCA_964588065.1 uncultured Reyranella sp. | reverse complement strand
GGGTGTCACCACGTCCGAAAGATGGCAAGGCGGAGAGAGAAAGAGAAAGGTCCCTCGCTCCGTTCGGGATGACAATTTTGTTGATCGTTGCGCTGTGCGCCTCTGCAAAAAAAGCTGTCATCCCGAACGAAGCGAGGGACCTTTGGCTCAGAGAGAAGGCTGAATGAAGTTCCATCCGAAGCGGCTCCTCCGCGGCGCCCTGTTCGCCAGCCTGGCGGCCGGCGTGATCCTCGCCGCCGTGGCGATCGGCCTTGCGCCACCGCGCGCCGCGCCGCCCGCGTTCGAGCGCCTGAGCGCCGCGCAAGCCTGGGCGGACCTGGAGCGCAACGCACCGGTCGGCCATCTCATCCGCCTGGTCGCCTACGATCCGCAGACGCAGCCCTGGCTAGCGATCGACCGGCTGGAACGGCTGGGGCCGCCGGACCAGCTCTATTCGTTCGTCGCGAGCTACGAAGAGATGGCGGGCTATACGGCGAAGCAGGCGCTGGAGAAGAACGGCCTCAGCCTGCGCGAGGGCCAGCACGTCTCGGCCATCATCTTCCCGCGGCGCGGCGAACTCTATCCCGCCAACGCGCGCGGCCTGCTGCAGATCATCCGCACGGTCGAGCAGGAGAAGGCCACGGCGCTCGGCGCGCGGTTTCTCGAAGGCGCCAACGCGCTCAGCGAAGCCGAGACGAAGGACCTGCAATCGACCGACATCGCGTCGTATCGCGTCAGCGACTTCCGCGACCTGTACCCGCGCTATTGCGAGCTGGCGCGCCGCTTCAACTGCGGCCCGGCGCCCTACCCGGCCAGTCGCTTCATCGGCAGCCTCTATCACGACTGGCATCCGCTGGGATTTTCCCAGATCGAGCCGGCCAGCGCCCCCTGCGGCCTGCCGGCGGCGCAGTACTGCGCCTTCGCCGGCTGGCCGGCGGCGCGGGCCGAATTCCTGCCGAAGTTCGGCGGCCGCGCCTTCTTCACCAGGAACCTCGAGATCGCGACGATCCCCGGCCGCATCCTGATCGACTTCGACCGGCCCGACCGGCAGATCATCCCCTACATCGGCTCGACCGCCGACTGACCCGGAGACGAGCATGTCCGAGACGACCCGCGCCTTCGCTATCCGGCTGATGCAAGAGGTCTGGCAGCCGTTCGATGCCGCCGCCGTGCCGCGCTTCTATCACCCCGACATGGTCGGGCATCATCGCGCGCAGCGACTCGGCCGCGACGACGTCGTGCGGCGTCTCGAATGGGACCGGCGCCATTTCAGCAACGCGGTGTACGACATCCAGGACATCGTTGCCGACAGCGACCGCTTCGCCCTCCGCTTCGTTTATGGCTGCACGCTCGTCGCCACCGGCCAGCGCTTCACCACCGAGGTGAATTACTTCTACCGTCTGCGCAACGACAGGATCTCCGCCTTCTGGCTGCTGAGCGACGCCGACTTCGACTACACGGCACAGGCCTGAAGGGTCCGGCGGCGCGAGACCGGACGGACATTTCATGCGGAGTGTCCACTGCATAATATCTGCATATTATGCGCGATATTTCGTCACTCATGCAATATTTTTCATGACCTACGCTTCGGCGGTCCCCTAGGATCGGCGCGGGGAGAGGGACTTGCGTGACAATGTCCAGGATGATGCACGGGTGGCATTCGGTGCCGGCGTGCCTGCAGACTATTGCTGGTGGTGTCGTTAGCATCGCGAATGGCGTCGGCCTGTGCGCCGCATCAGCGCTTGCAGCGGAGACGAGCTGGATCAGCACCGTCTCGGTCGACGGCACGCCGGGTGCGCGCTGCCGGACGGCCGACCTGCCGCGCTACCGCATCGAGATCCGCGACGGCCGCTTCACCGCCACGCCCGACGGCGCGCCGTGGCTCGGGCCGCTCTCCTTCGATCTGTCGAGACTGAAGGCCGACGGCTCGGGCCGGGTTCAACTCACGCGTCCGGACGGTGTGCTCTGGTCCTTCGACTTCGCCCGCGGCGAAGGTCCACGTCTGCTGTACGTGACCAGCAACAACATGGAATGCCGCTACCTCTGGGAGCCTCTCAAATGAAGGGTTCCAGCGCTTTTCTGCTCTTTGCCGTGGCGGCCGCGATGCCGGCGCCCGCCGGCGCACAGCCGGATGCCGTGGCCTGGACCTCCTGCCTGCGCAGCCCGGCCAAGGCCACCGACCTGGTGGCCGATTGCACGGTGGTGATCGAGTCCGCGCGCGCGACGCCGGCCGAGCGGGCCGCCGCGCTGAACAATCGCGGCGCCGAGCTCGGCTTCCGCGGCACGTCGCCGGAGCAGGCGCTGCGCGATCTCGACCGTGCCATCGTCCTGCTGCCGGAGGTCGCCCGGCTCTACAACACGCGCGGCACCCTGCGCGCGGCCGCGGGCGACACGGCCGGCGCCCTCGCCGACTTCGGCATGGCCATCCGGCTCGATCCGAAATTCGCCGTGGCCTATGCGCGGCGCGGCGAGCTGTTGCTGGCCGAGCGACGGTTCGACGAGGCGATGCGCGACCTCGACGAGGCCATCCGGCTGGCGCCGGCCTACGTCCATCCGCTCTACAACCCATACGAGAGTCGCGCCGCGGTGCGCGAGGCCCGCGGCGATGCGGCAGGCGCCGCCGCCGACCGGCGCACGGGGGCCCAGAAGCTGGCGGCGGCAAACCCGTCCGTCGCCGCGGCACCCGCCGTCAGCGGCCCGCGATCGTGGGATCCGTGGATGTCGCCGTGACCTTCGTACTTTCTCTTTCCCAACCCTGAAGTGGAGACCGACCATGAAGACCCTGCTGATCGCCGCCGCCCTGCTGGGCCTCGGCACCTCGTCGGCGATGGCCGCCATCACCTGCTGGTACAATCCGCAAGGCGACTATACCGGCGCCGACGATGCGCAGCCCGGTTTCCCGGTCGGCAAGGTCGTCAAGGGCAGCAGCGGCGACTATGCCTGGGGCTACACGGTGGAAGGCATGCCGCAATCCTGCCCGCGCAAGCTGCCGAAGCAGTAACGCACCGATCGCCAGCCCCTACGGAGAGACGACCGTGATCCTTTCTCGATCCTTCGGCGCCCGCACCGGCGTCGCCGCCCTCGCCCTGTGCCTCGGCCTGGCCGCGGAAGCCGAAGCGCAGAACCAGAAGCGCACGACCCAGACCGACAATGGCGTGCTGCACTTCACCAACAACAGCTGCAACGGCCAGACCCGCTTCATCGCCATGCGCATCGGCGGCAACACGACCGACCGCGACATGATCCTGATGCTGTCGCCCGGCCAGAACGTGAAGGTCGGAGTGTCGCGCGGTTCGACCTGGCGCGGCAGTTGCGGTTCGATGCCCCGCGACGAGGACGCGTTCGCCTGGATCCCGCTGGAAGAGGTCTACTGAGCCGCGCATCCGTCGCGGCCGAACGCTACCGAACGACGCCGCAAGCACTGCTTTCAGCCCATATCTAGCGGGTTTTTGCGGAGTCGGGCCCCTGTATTAAGTGGCTTGTTGTTCTTGATTTGTTCGCATACGAGTCGGTCCAGCAAGGAGGTGCTGGATGACCGGTTTGACCCTTCACGACGTCGCCACGGGCAGGCATCCCGTCGGCATCGAATGCGACCGCTGCGTGCGCCGCGTGGTCGTCACCGCCGCTGCGCTGAAGGCGGTGGCGGGCGACCGCCGGACGCTCGAGGAGGCCGGCCTGGTCTGCGGCAAGTGCGGCTCGCGCGCCTTCAGCGTGACGCGCTTCCTGTCGGCCGCCTCCGTGCGCTCCTTCGTGCGCAATCACTGAGGGAGGCCGCGATGATGGGTGCCAGCCTGCCTCCTCCGCCGCCGCCCCCCGTGCGCATACGCTGCGACACGTCGGACGAACTCGAGCGGGCCTTCCCGCACACCACCGCCATCATCCATCGCGGCGGCTGGACGGCGTCGGAGCATGCCGAGCTGAACGGCTGGCTGCGCCAGTTCGACGACGTGCGCAGCGGCGAGTTCAACGGCATCCGCCGCTTCTACTTCACCTGCCCGGAGCAGGCCGCGAAACTCTGCGAACATGCGCTGGAGACGGGGCTTCATCGCCTCAAGGCCAATTGCATGCGTGGCGCCACGCGCGAGGAAGTGGCGCTGGAATGGGAGCGCATGGCGGCCGAACGCGAGGAGATCCTCGCCTGGGGCCGGCTCACCGGCATGACCCGCCAGGTGGTCGCGCATTACCGCGCCGAACGCCATGTCGGCACTTATTCCTACACCGCGCATTTCAACGCCGCGAAGATCATCGAAAGGACCCACCCCACCATCGCCGATCCGCGCAACTATGCAGGCGTGATGATCGAATGGGCGGAGCGGGAACACCGGGCATGGTTCTGGCGTTGCTGCCGCGGCCTGCACCATCTGTAAGGGAGTGCCCATGTCCGTCGCCTACGATTACCTGTCCAATGCAAGGGATCCGCTCGACCGGGAAGCCGCCCTGATCCGCCGCGCGTTCGAGCTCGCGGCCGACCAGCCCTACGGCTTCACCTTCGAGGATCTGGAACAGGTCGAGGCCTACCGCACGCGCCGTGCCGGTACCGTCGCGTCGCTCGACTGCGTCGCCAGCCTCACCGACGGCCGCCGCTTCCACCTCGCCTATGTCACGAGCCCGCACCGGTGGGACTCGGTGACCGTGACGCAGCTCATGACCCACGAGCCGCCGCCCCCGAGCGGCGCCGACCGCGTCTCGCCCTGGATCGACGACGTGGCCGAACTCAACCACACGCTCGGCCTGCCCCTGATCCCGCCCGGCGCCATCCCCGTGATCCTGCCGCTGCCGGCGCGGCACTAGACATCGCAGCGGGAGCTTGCGGCGGGCCGCGGTCTCGCCCA
>CAZPOS010000007.1:0-261 GCA_964588065.1 uncultured Reyranella sp. | reverse complement strand
CGAAGCAGCCTTTCCGCAAAACACCCCCCGCCTCCCGCGAACGGCCCGACGTGGCCGCGGCGCGCAAGGTGCTGGCCGAGATGTGGCCGGGGCCGGCGCGAGAGAGTTCGGTGGCGCTGCTGAAGGCGCTGCATGTGCTGACCCGCGACGGCGGGCTGAACCTCGACACGCGGCGCAAGCTTAAGCAGGTGCTGCACCTCGTTCAGCTGCTGCGACCCTCGATCGACGCGCTGCTGGCCCCAGTGAATGGCGAAGGGGCCA
>CAZPOS010000006.1:19393-56847 GCA_964588065.1 uncultured Reyranella sp. | reverse complement strand
CTGCAGCATCTTCCTCGCCGCCTTCGCCGTCTGGGCGCGAATGACCTTCCAGCGGAGGTGGCGCGGCTGGTTGACCACGCACCTGGTCGGGCTGTGGCTGGAAAACGGCAACTACCGGCGCCTCGAGGCCGGCAGTGACGAACCACAGCTTGCCGAATACCGGATCGCCGAGGATGCGCGCATCGCCACCGACGCCCCGATCGACCTCGTGACGGGCCTGCTTTCCTCGGTGCTGACGGCCGCGACGTTCGTCGTGGTCCTGTGGACGGTGGGCGGCGCGATCGCCATCGGGCCCGCGCGCCTCGGCCTGGAATTGCCCGGTTACCTGGTGTTCGCCAGTATCGCCTACGCCATGCTGACGACGGGGGCCATGCTGTTCGTTGGGCGCCGCATGGCGCATGTCATCGAACGGAAGAACCAGGCCGAGTCGGAACTCAAGTTCGCGGTCGCCCGGCTTCGCACGGCGCCGGTCGGTTTGGCGGGAGCGGGGGCGCAGGCGGGCACCGTGAGCTTCGCGCTCGACGAGGTGCTTCGGACTTGGCGGTGGTTGTGCGGTCAGCACGTTCGGACCACTCTGGTATCGTCCGGCAACACGCTGCTCGCGCCCATCATCGGCCTGATCCTGTCCGTGCCAAAATACATCGACGGCTCCCTGTCGCTCGGCGAAGTCACCCAGGCCGCCGCGGCCTTCGCGGCGGTTCAAATTGCGTTCGCCTGGCTGGTCGACAATTACCCGCGGCTTGCCGAGTGGGCCTCGTCGGCCAGCCGGGTGGGCGTCCTGCTGCTGGCGGTCGATCAGTTGGGTGTGGCCCGCCAGTCTGTTGTGGTGGAGCCTGCATCCGGGAGGTGAGTCATGCCGCAATCCGAGGCCGAGACGGTGGGAGCCTCGTGGCGGTCGGGTCTCTCGCAGGCGACTGCGCAGGCGCGCCTGCGAGCCGAAGGCTTCAACGAACTGCCGATGGGCGACGGACGCGGAATCCTGCGGATCGTGGCCGACGTGCTGCGCGAACCGATGTTCGCACTGCTGCTGGGGGCGGGCGTCGTCTATCTCGTTCTCGGCGATCTCGGCGAGGCGATCGTGTTGCTCGCCTTTGCGACGCTGTCGGTCCTGATCACGGTCGTCCAGGAGACGCGCAGCGAGCGCGTTCTGGCGGCCTTGCGCGACCAGGCGAGCCCGCGCGCTCTGGTGATCCGCGATGGCGAGCGGCGGCGCATCCCGGGCCGTGAGGTCGCGCGCGGCGACACCATCGTGGTGCTTGAAGGCGACCGCATTCCCGCCGACGCGGTCCTCGTTTCGGCCAGCAGCCTCGTCGTCGACGAATCGCTGCTGACCGGCGAGTCGGTTCCCGTCGGCAAGCGTCCCGGTAAAACCGACGATGCGATGGCGCGTCCCGGCGGCGAAAACACACCGTACATCTATTCGGGAACGCTGGCCGTCCACGGGGAAGGCATCGCGGTGGTCCGGGCCACGGGCCCCGGCAGCGAGCTCGGTCGCATCGGCCAGTCGCTGAAGGCGATCTCGCCCGAGCCGCCGCGGCTGCAGGTCGAGACGCGCCGGCTGGTGCGGATCTTTGCTGCCGTCGGCGCCGTCGCCACCGTGGCCGTCGTCCTGCTGATCGGCCTGACGCAGGATGACTGGCTGCAGGCGATACTGGGCGGCATCGCGCTCGGCATGTCGTTGCTGCCCGAGGAATTCCCCCTGGTGCTCACGGCTTTCATGGTCATGGGAGCGTGGCGTCTGTCGCGCGTGCGGGTCCTGACGCGCCGCGCTTCGGCCATCGAGATGCTGGGCGCGGCAACGGTGCTGTGTTCGGACAAGACGGGCACCATGACCCAGAACCGCATGACCCTGGTGGAGGTTCGCACACCCGGGACCAGCTGGCGCGCCGGCCAGGGCGAGCCCGATCCCGGGGCAACGGCGCTGATCCGGACGGCGCGGCGCGCGAGCTCGCCCGAGCCCTCCGACCCGATGGAGAAAGCCGTCGCCGCGCTGGCGGGTCCTGCAATCGACGACGACCTCGTGCGCCGCTACGGTCTGCAGCCGACACTGCTTGCCATGAGCCACGTCTGGCAGGACGCCCAGGGTGGCCGGCAGGTGGCGACGAAGGGCGCACCGGAGGCGGTCGGGGCGCTCTGCCGGCTCGACGCGGCGGGGCGGGCCTGGCTGCGCGGCGCGGTCGAGGAGATGGCCGGTGAAGGCATGCGCGTCCTGGGCGTTGCCCACGGACGGGTGCCGGAAGGGGGGCTGCCGGCGGAGCAGACAGGCTTCGATCTCGACTTCCTCGGCTTGGTGGGATTCGCCGATCCGTTGCGCGACAACGTGCCGGCGGCGATCGACGAGTGCCACTCGGCCGGGATCAGGGTCGTCATGATCACCGGTGACTATCCCGCGACGGCACAGGTGATCGCGGCCCGCGCCGGGCTCGATGCCGGGCCGCCGATCGACGGTTCTTCGCTGGACCGGCTGGACGATGGGGCGCTGCAGGAGGCCGTCCGCAGCACCAATGTGTTCGCCCGCATCATGCCGGAGCAGAAGCTGCGCCTCGTGCAGGCACTGAAGGCAGATGGGGAAGTGGTGGCGATGACCGGAGACGGGGTCAACGATGCACCGGCTCTCCGGGCCGCCCATATCGGCGTGGCCATGGGCGGCCGCGGCACCGACGTCGCCCGAGAGGCATCCGCCATCGTCCTTCTCGACGACGATTTCGGCTCGATCGTTCGGACCATCCGCCTGGGCAGGAGAATCTACGACAATCTCCGCAAGGCCAGCGCCTACATCGTCGCGGTACACATTCCGATCGCGGGTCTGGCGCTGTTGCCGCTGCTGCTCGGCCTGCCATTCATGCTCAGTCCGGTCCACATCGCGTTCCTCGAGATGGTCATCGATCCGGTCTGCTCCGTCGCCTTCGAAGCCGAGACCGAGGAACGCGATCTGATGCAGCGGCCGCCGCGGGCGGCCGACAGCCATCTGCTGTCCGGGCCGACGATGCTCTTCAGCCTGTTGCAGGGCGTGCTGGCGCTCGGTGCCCTCGCCGTCGTCCTGCTCGTGGGCGTCGGACGGGACATGCCGACCGATGAACTGCGCGCGCTCATGTTCACCTCGCTCGTCCTCATCAACGTCGGGCTGATCGTCGTGAACCGGTCCTTCTCGTCGTCGCTGTCGGTCGCGCTGCGGCGCCCGAACGCCTTCCTTTGGGTTCTTCTGTCCGTGGTCGCGGCGATCCTGACGCTTGCGATCACCTGGCCGCCGGCAATGGATCTGTTCCGGTTCGGCCCGCTCCATGCCGACGATCTCGGCCTGTCGCTGCTGGCGACCGTCGTCCTGATCCTCTGTCTCGAAGGGCTGAAACCATGGTGGCGGCGCAGCCTGCGCGGTTGATGCGGTCGACGTTGAGATAGGTCAAGGCGCCGCACCGACGGCGCCGGCAGGGTCGGCTCGCCGCCACCTAACGGTCGGGACCGTCATGCTCTACCTCACCAATGCCAATCTGCCGATTTCGGTGCGCCAGCAGCTCCCGCCCCAGGCACAGGACCTCTATCGGGAAGCCTTCAACGAGACGTGGGCGTTGCACGCCGGCGATGCCGGTCGCGAGGAACATGCGAGCCGCGTCGCCTGGGCGGCCGTGCGGCAGCGATATCACGCCATGCCGGGCGGTCGCTGGCAGCCGAACGTGCCTCCCGATCTGCGGCGTCCGCAGGAGGGTGGACGATGACGTACAAGGTCGTGATGGCAGCGCTGTCACCCGGTCGCGATTGCCAGGGCGTCGCCGGCGCGGCGATCACGCTTGCCCGGCAGTCCGAGGCCCTGTTGCTGGCGCGCGCCTACTGTCGTCCGATCCATTGCATCTGCGGCGACTACTCTGTCCCCGCGTCGCTGTTCCAGGAGGACCGCCGGCAGATCGAGCGGCACCTCAAGGCGTCGGAAGCCGACTTCCTGGCGATCGCCGCGAAGCTCGGTCATGCCGGAGACTGGCAGGGGGACAGCAGCATTGAGCCCCTGTCCGAACGGATTGCCCGCGAATCGGCTGCCGCCGACATCGTCGTGGCTGGCGTACCGAAAGTCGGGGACCTGCCCGATGCGACGCGGCAGCCCGATCTGTGCGACCTGGTGATGCAGGCGGGACGGCCGGTGATGCTGGTTCCGGAATCCTCCCGAAGCGCGAAGTTCGACCGCATCCTCGTCGCCTGGAAGGATACGCGCGAGGCGCGGCGGGCCGTGTGCGACGCACTGCCCTTGCTCACCCGGGCCACGAACGTCGTCGTCGTCGCGATTCATGCGCCGGGAGAACATGCCGCCGCCTGGCAGAGTATGGCGCGGGTGTCGGGCTGGCTCGCGCGCCACGGAATCGCGGCCGAGGAAAAAGTGGTTGCAGCCGAACTGGCCAACGCGGCGCAGCTTTCGGGCCTCGCGCGGAGCTACGATGCGGACGTGATCGTGGCAGGGGCCTACGGGCACAATCGCCAGGGACGTTGGACGCTGGGCGGAATCACCAGCGAACTCCTGTCGGGCGGCCGATGCGTTCTTCTCTCCCACTAGCGGGGCTGGTGGCCGTCGTCGCGCTGTCGCTGATCGCGGGCTGCGGCCCGGATCCGGCAGCGGCGCCCGCTTCGATGGCACCGCCCGCGCCGGCGCCCGCGGCTTCGCCGCTCGCGGCGGCGCTGCAGGGGATCGGGATCTCGGTGGCGCCAAGCGGCAAGCTGGTCGTGGTCAACGTGCCGTCGTTCGAACTGGTGGCGCTCGAAGAGGGGAAGCCGGTGTTGCGCAGCCGCGTCGTCGTCGGCCGACCGTCGACTCCCACGCCCGAACTCTCGACCGCGATCTGGGCGGTCACCTTCAACCCCTCCTGGACGCCGACCCCGGCCATGATGCGCTGGGAGGGGGCGCGTCACATGCCGCCCGGACCGCAGAATCCGCTTGGCCGCATCCTGTTCGAACTCGACAACGATCAGCTGATCTTCCTTCACGACACCAACGACCGGAGATACTTCGAGCGCCCGGTGCGCGCGTTCAGCCACGGCTGCGTGCGGGTGGAAAAGGCCCGCGCCCTGGCCGCCTGGGCGCTGGGCGTCACCGAGGCCGAGATCGAGCGCTCGATCGCGCGCGGCGGGACGCACCGGCAGAGCCTGGTGGCGAACATTCCCGTGGCGCTGGTGTATCGCACGCGGTTTCCGGACGACGACGGCCGCCTTGTCGAGTATCCCGACATCTACCGGACGCAGACCGCCGCCGGGCCGGACGAGGTCGCTCCGGGGGCCTGCCTCGGCCCGATCCGGCAGGCCGGTCGCGATTAAACGAAACAAACGAAATAAATGAAATATTCGAAACGAGAGTCGCACCCCGTGTCGGGGTATCCTGATACCGTCGGCGGATCTTTATTGCCGGCACCTGCAGAAACACGTTCAAACTGGCTGCCGGGCTGAGCGCGCCGTGCTCGGTGCCGGCCCGATGAAGCGTCGGAGGAAGCCATGCCCGAACCTGGGATCATCGACATCCGGATCACCGACATCCGGCAGCTCTTCAACTCCTTCGACCCGTCTCCCTTTCATGAGCGGGATCTCGACCGAGAAGCCGAAGAGTTCATCGTCGGCTGGGCGGACGAATTCCCGGCCCAGACTCCCCTCGAGCTCGTCATCCGTGTGCCGGAGGGGCAGCTCGACCCGGCGCGGCAATCCAACATTGCGCAGGCGATCCACAACTACTTCTCGTACCGCGCGGTGGCGAGCACGAGGCGCATACGGTTCCAGTTCCGCGAAGGCCGCTTCGCGCTGTTGATGGGCCTCGGCTTCCTCGCGATCTGCGTCCTGCTTCGGCAGCTGTCCGGGTCGATCATGCCGCCGCCCTTCCAGCAGGTTTTCCAGGAGGGGTTGCTGATCCTGGGCTGGGTGGCGATGTGGCGCCCGCTGCAGCTCTTCCTCTACGACTGGTGGCCGGTGCGCCACCATGGCCGGCTCTATCGCAAGCTCTCCACCATGAAGGTGACGGTCCTCGCGATGTAGAGGGGCGAGGCACGGAATTTGATCTCTATCAAGGGCCGCCAGCCTAAAGACAGGTAGTCTTGTCCCGCAATCACAACCAGCCGGGAAGGAGGTTCCTATGACAGATGCCAAGTCTCTGACGACGCCGCGTAGTGCACTGCCGTTCGGCGGCGATTTCGAACAGGTCTTCAACCGCATGGTGCGCGGCTGGCCCTTCGGCTGGCCCGAGATGGCCCCCAGCACCGCACCCAAGGCGCTGCGCGCCTTCGATCACGTTCCCAAGGTCGAGGTGAAGGAGAACGGCAAGGCCTACACCGTGACGATCGAGCTGCCCGGTCTCGACGAGAAGGACGTGAAGGTCCAGGTCGAGGACGACGTCCTCACCATCTCCGGCGAGAAGAAGGTCGAGCAGAGCGACGACAAGATGCACTACACGGAGCGCAGCTACGGCTCCTTCACACGCGCCTTCACCCTGCCGGCGGATGCCGACCGCGACGGCATCTCCGCCAAGTTCGCCAAGGGCGTGCTGGAGTTGGAGATCGCCAAGACGGCCAACCCGCCGGCCCAGGTCAAGCAGGTCGCCATCAAGGGCGCCTGAGCCGCCCCCATCGTACAGGAAGAGGGAGTCCTTCCTTGAAGGCCATGGTTCTCTCTTCCACGGGTGGGCCGCTCCGACTCGAGGAACGGCCCGACCTTCGTCCCGGTCCCGGCGACCTGCTGATCAGGGTCGAAGCCTGCGGTGTCTGCCGCACGGATCTGCATATCCTCGACGGCGACCTGTCCGGCATCCGGCTGCCGATCGTGCCCGGCCACGAGATCGTCGGCATCGTCGAAGCGGTGGGAGCGGGCGTGCCGGGTGCGCGCCTGGGCACGCGCGTCGGCATACCGTGGCTGGGCGGCACGTGCGGTCATTGCCCGTATTGCGCTTCCGACAGGGAGAATCTCTGCGATCGTCCGGTCTTCACCGGCCTCACGCAAGACGGCGGGTTCGCCACCCAGGTCGTGGCCCGTGCGGATTTCTCGTTTCCGCTGACGGGCTTCGACGATCCGGTGGCCGCGGCGCCGCTCCTGTGCGCCGGACTGATCGGCTGGCGGTCCCTCAAGCTTTGCGGCGATGCGCACCGGATCGGCCTCTATGGATTCGGCGCCGCCGCGCACATCATCGCCCAGGTGTGCCGCTGGCAGGGCCGCGAGGTCCATGCCTTCACCCGCCCGGGCGATGCGGCGGCGCAGGCGCATGCACGGTCGCTGGGAGCGGTCTGGGCCGGCGGCTCGGACGAGAGCCCGCCGCATCCTCTCGATGCCGCCATCCTGTTCGCGCCGATCGGCGACCTCGTGCCGGCCGCGCTGAAGGTCGTCCGGAAAGGCGGACGCGTGGTCTGCGGCGGCATCCACATGAGCGACATTCCCTCCTTTCCCTACAGGCTTCTCTGGGAGGAGCGGCAGATCCTGTCGGTCGCGAACCTCACGCGCGAGGACGCCCGGGAATTCCTGGCGCTCGCGCCGATGGTGCCGGTCAAGACGACGACCACCGTCTATCCGCTGTCGGCTGCCAACGAAGCCATGGCCGATCTCCGCACGGGCGCCTTCCAGGGCGCGGCGGTCCTGGTGCCGTGACCGGCCTTTGACCTGGCGCAAGGCATTCGCGTGCACCCTGACCGATCCTGCAGCATCGGATCGATTGAGAGGAACGGGAAATGCGCGCCAAGGACATCATGACCGAGAGCATCGTGTGCGTGAACGTCAAGGAGACGGTGTTCGATGCTGCCGAATTGCTGCTGGGTGCCGGCGTGAGTGCCGCGCCGGTGGTGAATGACCAGGGCAACGTGGTCGGGATCGTGAGCGAGGCCGATCTCATCCATCGCGCCGAGATCGAAACCGCGCCGCGCAAGTCGTGGCTGCTGCGCCTGCTGAACAGCGAGGCGACGGCCGCGCGGGACTATGTGACGTCTCATGCTCGCAAGGTTGCGGACGTCATGACCCGGGAGGTCGTCACGGCCAGCGACGAGGCCACCCTGGGCGAGCTGGTCGAACTGATCGAGAAGCATCGCGTCAAGCGCATCCCGATCGTGCGGGACGAGAAGATCGTCGGCATCGTCAGCCGCGCCAACCTGCTGGGAGCGTTGCTGTCGCGTGAGCCGGAGGGCGCCGTGGGCCTGCCAGACGACAAGAAGCTGCGACAGGCCGTCGTGACGGCGTTCGACGCGCAGGCCTGGAAGTCGCGCTGGCCGGTCAACGTCGTCGTCAGCGACGGCGTGGTGCATCTCTGGGGCTTCGTCGAGGGCGAAGAAGTCCGGAAGGCCTATCGTGTGGCCGCCGAGAACGTGCCGGGCGTGAAGCGGGTCAAGAGCCACCTGCGCTCGATGCCCGCGACCGTCGGCATGGGCGTCTAGGACGGGGGATCAGGGACCCTTCGATGGGGCCTTTTCGAGCGTGATGACGACCGGGGCGAGAATGTCCCGGTCGGTCAGGAGGCGGGGCCCGGGCAGTTGGTACTGCACCTGATGCCCTGCCACCAGGCGCGCCGTGAGGACCAGCTTGCGCCCTTGGGGCGAGAAGCTTGCCGGCAGTCGCAGGGCGAAGGGGATCGGTACCTGCCAGCCACTGCGCACGACCTGTTCCGCGAGCAGCTCGCCCTCCGCCGACCGAGCGACGTCGAGCAGCTGGATCTGCAGTTCCACGCCGCGCGGCAGGCTCGTCTTCTCGGCGAGCGTGGCGCTACCCGATATGACCGTCGCCGGCGGCAGCGTGTCGCCCAGCTTGGGCATCAGCAGGCTTGCGTGGAACATCAGGGCCTGTCCGTTCGCATCCAGGACGCAGGTGAAGCGGAACGGGACGGAGGTGCCGTTGCGGCGATAGCGCGAGCCCGTTCCCGTCACGGTGGTCATGATCGGCTGGATTCCGACCGCCTCGTCCGTGCGTTCTATGGCCAGCCAGGGCACGCCGTCGAGCACGAGCAGGCCGAAGGCCGCATCCGACTGTCGCGTCTCAAGGCCGGCCTTCCCGGCGCAGCGCGAGAGCATCGGGGTGGAGATGCCACCGTCGGGACCCGCCAGTGCCGGGGCGGCCATGCAGGCGGCCAGCAGGGCCGGGAGCAGTCGAGGGATCTTGGTCATGAGGCGCCCCCTTCGCAGGCGAATGCCGGCTTTCGACGGTTCAACCTGCCTGGAATTGGCGCCGCTTCATTGACCTGTATCAACGGGTGCCGGGTCCGGCGCCGGTTTGATCTGGATCAGCCCCTGCCGCGTCGTTTCCGGCTACCGTCAGATCGAACGCGGGAAGGATCTTCCATCATGCAGGTTCTGCGGCTGATCATGCGAACGATCCTGATGGCCGGCATCGTCACCGGGTTGAGTTGCGCCCCTGCCGTCGCGGGCGACGTGGATGCCCATGCCGGCTGGGTCCTGGAACAGGGTGTCGACCTGCCCAGCTATGCGCTGATCGAACCGCGCAGCCGCAACCTCAACCTCGACGTCGTGGTCCTGGCCTGCGAACAGGCGGACGACCGTCGCGTCCTGCAGCTCCAGCTCTATCTCACGAACGACGGTCCGCTGATGCCCGACGGCGTGACTGCGGGTCGGGCGAAGCGTGATCCGCGGGCGGAGATCGTTATCGACGGCCATGTCTTTCCGGTCGACCTGCTGTTCGCGGAGGATCATGTCGTGATGAGCGATGAAACGCGGGAGATCTATCCGCACCTGTCGGAGCGGCTGCTCGATGCGATCGAGCGGGGCACGACGATGCGGCTCCGCTTCGACCTCGTCGTCGAGCCGGCGCGTGAGCCCGCGGCCTTCGATGGCGAGGCGGTGGTCGACCTGCAGGCCGGCACTGCCGAAGCGCAGAGCACGGTCGTCGCCGCGGTGCGCCGCTGCGCCACCCGCGCGGCACCGCAGAGTGTCGCACTCGCCAGCCCGCGCCGGTGAAGCGAACCCGCGAAGCCGCGGCGGTGCTGCCGTGAGTGTCGAGACGGGAGAAGTGGCAACCGGCGACGTCGTGGTAAGTGGCGGTGGGCTGCGCGTCCGGTTTCATGCTGCGCCACCGCTCACCCTGCACGGCGACAGCTGCTGGCGCACCGACGGCAACAGCCCGGTCAGGGTGCGCCGGGACTCCGCCGTCGCCTTCTTCTCCCGGTACCAGCCCATGGGACACACGCTGAGGCGGGTCGGACGGCCCGATCTCCGGTTCGACGCGCCGCCGGTGCCGGTGACGTTCCTCGCTGACCCCGAGCCCGGGATCGGCAAGTGGATCGAAGCGGTCTGGCAGGCGCCCGGCGGCCCGCTGCACGGCTGGTTCCATGCGGAGACGCCGGTCGGTGGCGCCGGCCGGCTCTTCATGCCTCACATCGGGCGGGCAATATCGGACGATGACGGGCTGACCTGGCGCCATCGCGGCGACCTGTTGCGCCTGCCCGTCGGACGCATCGACCCGACATGGCGCAACGGCTTCTTTGCGGGAGGATATGGCGACCTTTGTGCCGTTCCGGACCGCGAGGGCCGCTGGCTCTATATTCTCTTCTCCAGCTACCATCCCGACGAGCGGGCTCAGGGCATTGCCGTACTGCGCCTGCCGGCCGCCGATCCGTCCGCGCCGCCGGCGCTCTGGACCGCCACCGGCTGGTCGACCGACGACGGAGACGCGCTCCGTCCGATCTGGCCGATGCGGCGGGGCTGGCGGTACGCCGATCCCGACGGATTCTGGGGGCCGGCCGTGCACTACAACCATACGCTGGATGCCTTCGTCATGCTGCTGAACCGTACGGCCGGTGGGGCCGGAGACCTGGTGCAGGAAGGCATCTACGCGAGCTTCAATCGCGATCTGGCAGTGGCCGAAGCGTGGAGCACGCCGCTGCGAATCGTCCGCGGCGGCGCCTGGTATCCGCAGGCCGTCGGACTGGACGAAGGGCAGGGCGATACCGAGATGGGAACCATTGGCCGCTTCTTCATGGCGGGCTTCTCCGCCTGGGCGGTCGAGTTCTCGCGCGTTGCCGACGGGACTCCGACCGGCTTGCCGCTCGCCTGCAGCGCGCGTCAGTTCGCCGGCCTGTTCGGCGCCGACCGCCGGTGTCCGTGGTGAGCGGCCCCCATCGGCGATTGAGGCAGATCAAGTCGATGTGACCGCGCCGGGCGTAGCCTTCGAGCGCAAAACGCTCGCCCCGACCACTGCAAGGCGCATGACCATGGCCATACCAGTCACGAAGACATGGATCGTCGTCGCGGATGGCGCCCGCGCCCGCATCTTCAGCCTGGACAGGAAGCTCGGCAAGCTCGTTGCCGCCGGCCCCTCCGATCTCGTGGCGCCGGCAAGCCGGCAACCGACGCGCGATCTCCGGAGCGACCGGCCCGGCCGAAGCTTCAGCAGCGCCCGCGGTGGCGCCCGGCACGCGTTCGAGCCGCCGCACGATTATCACAAGCTCGAGAAGCACAGGTTCATGGCGACGCTCGCGGGCGTGCTCGAAGAGGCCTGCGGCCGGGGCATGTTCGACGCTCTCATCCTGGTGGTGCCGCGCCGCAGCCTCGGCGAACTGCGCGGCCTCCTCTCGAAGCAGGTTTCCGAACGCGTGAGCCACGAAGTGGCCAAGGACCTCACCGGCGAGCCACCCACCCGCCTGCGCAACAGGCTCCAGCCGGTGTTGACGGGCAAGCTCGCAGCCCCGGTCAGAAAGACCACATGAAGCGACCGCCGGCAGATCCTTCGAGCCGCGCCCTGGGAAGCCTGCCTTTCCCAGGCTAGGCGGCCAGGTGGCAGGCCACTTCGCGATCGGCAACCGGGCGCAGCACGGGCAGCTCCGCGCGGCACCGGTCGGTGGCCATCGGGCAGCGGGGGTGAAAGGCACAACCCGTTGGTGGATTCATCGGACTCGGAATCTCGCCTTGCACGGCGGTGCGCCGGCGTGGGCGGCCGGGCCGCGGAACCGGGACCGCGGCGAGAAGAGCCTTGGTGTACGGATGCAGCGGCTGGCGGTAGATGGTTTCCTTGCCGCCGATCTCCACGATCCGGCCGAGATACATGACGGCGACGCGATCGGCGATGTGCCGCACGATCCGCAGGTCATGCGAGACAAAGACGTAGCTCAGGCCGCGTTGGTGTTGCAGGTCGCGCAACAGATTGACGACCTGGCCCTGCACCGAGACGTCGAGCGCCGAAACCGGTTCGTCGCAGACGATCAATGCCGGATCGAGGGCGAGTGCGCGGGCGATGCCGATCCGCTGGCGCTGGCCGCCGGAGAACTGATGCGCATAGCGCGCGCCGTGTTCGGCGGTGAGGCCGACCAGGGCCAGAAGCGACGGCGCACGTTCGCGACAGTCCTTGCGTGACATGCCGGCCAGGCGCAGCGGTTCGGTGACGATCTCGTGCACCTGCATGCGTGGATTGAGCGATCCGTAGGGATCCTGGAAGATCATCTGGAAGCGCCGGCGCAGTGCCTGCAGCTCGGCACCTTCTGCCGCCGCGACGTCTCGACCTTCGAAGGTTACGGAGCCCGCGGTCGGGTCGAGCAGCCGGATCAACAGGCGGCCCAGCGTGGACTTGCCGCAGCCGCTTTCGCCCACGAGACCCAGCACCTCGCCGCGCGCGACCGAGAGGTCGACGCCCTCGACCGCGCGAACCGTGCCAACGCGCGAAATACCCAGCGGTCCGCCCAGCACGGGGAAATGCTTGGTCAGCCCACGTGCAGCGAGAAGCTCGGTCATCGCGTCGCCACCAGTGGCCTGAGGCAGGCGGCGGCATGATCGGCAGCGAGTGCGACCAGCGGCGGCTCCGCGCCGCGGCAGGCGTCCGTGGCCTGCGGGCAGCGCGGCTCGAACCGGCATCCGCCGGGCAGGGCGGTCGGTGCCGGCACCGTGCCCTCGATCACGGCGAGGCGGTCGGCGGTCTCGTCGTCGTCGCCGGGCATGCAGCGCAGCAGCGCGGCGGAGTAGGGATGTGCCGCCGAGCCGAACAGCGTGGCGGTTGCAGCGCGCTCGACCACTTTGCCGGCATACATGACCACGACTCTATGAGCCTGCTCGGCAACGACGCCGAGATCATGGGTGATGAACAGCACGCCCATGCCGAACTCGTCCTGCAGGTCTGCCAGGAGATCCGTGATCTGCGCCTGGATGGTGACATCCAGCGCGGTGGTCGGTTCGTCGGCGATCAGCAGCGCGGGATCGCAGGCGAGCGCCGCTGCGATCATCACGCGCTGCCGCATGCCGCCGGACATGCGATGCGGATAGTCGTCGAAGCGTTGCGCGGCCGAGGGAATACCGACCCGGTCGAGCAGGGTGATCGCCCGCCGCCGCGCATCGGCCTTCGACAGTCCGCGATGGAGCCGTAACGGCTCAGCGACGTGCGCGCCGATCGACAGTAGCGGATTCAGTGAAGACATCGGCTCCTGGAAGATCATGGCGATGCGATTGCCGCGGATCGCCGCCATGTCCCGCTCGCCGAGATGCGCGAGGTCACTCCCCTCGAAGCGGATCGACCCGCGGGTCATCCGCCCCGGCGCCTGCAGGAGGCGCATGATCGTCAAGGCGGTGACGCTCTTGCCGCTACCGCTCTCGCCCACCAGGGCGACGGTCTCGCGCCTGTCGACGGTGAAGCCTACGCCGTCGACCACGGTGACGGCCCTCCCTGCGGGCCCGAAGGCGACGGTCAGATCTTCGATTTCCAGCAGCGCCATGAGGAAGAAGGCTCCCTGCGCGGTTCTACAACTCGGAATGATGTAATGACCGGACAATTAGACATTGATGCATACAATAGAGGCGTTTAGGGTGCACGCAAGGTTCGAGCAGGAGAAAGCAATGTTGGGGCCACTGGGTGAGGAGTTCTCGACCTTCGCGATATCCGCCCGGTGCGCGGAGACCGGAAAGTTCGGCGTGGCGATCTCCACGCGGCCCATGGCGGTCGGGACGCGCTGTCCCTTTGTGAAGCCGGGTCTCGGTGTGGTGGTCACGATGGCCGTCACCGATCCCCGCCTCGGTCCGCTCGGTCTGCGTCTGCTCGGCCTTGGTTACTCGGCGGCGAAAACCCTCGAAGAGATCGCGGCCAGTGACCCCCATATCGAGCATCGTCAGATCTCGGTGATCGATCGCGACGGCAATGCCGTGGCCCGGACCGGCGCCGGCAATCACGACTGGTCGGGACATTTTTGCGAGCCCGGCATGGTAGCCATGGGCAACGGCCTGATCTCCGTACGAACGGCATCGGCGATGGCCGACACCTTCAAGGCCATGAAGGGCGACGATCTCGAAGCGCGGCTGATGGCGGCGCTGGAGGCCGGGCGCGATGCCGGTGGCCAGCATGGCGGCCAGCATTCGGCGGCGCTGATCGTCTATCGTGCCCAGGAATATCCGCTGGTCGATCTGCGGGTCGACGAGCATGACGAGCCGATCGGTGAGCTGCGGCGCCTGTTCGACCTGTATCGCCCGCAGATCGAGTATTACGAGACGCGGCCCTGGCAGCCGACGGCACTGGGTGTGGTGGAAGATTGGGTCGAGGCGCGCGCCAGGGCCAAGGCGGCAAGCGTGAAGCCATGACCTTCACCGTCGTCGGCCGCTGTCCGCGGACCAAGATGCTGGGCGTCGCCATGGCGACGCATGCGCCGGCTGTCGGCAACCGCTGCCCCGTGGTGATCCCGCGTATGGCGGCGGCTTCGGTGCAGGCGATCGCCGATCCCCGGCTCACCCTGCTCTGCACCAAGTTGATGGGGCTCGGGTACCACGCCGGCAAGATCATCCACGAGCTCGAAAGCAGCGATCCCAACGCGCCGCTGCGCCAGGTCGGTGTCGTCGATGCCTGGGGTAACGCCGCCGCCATGACCGGCACCGAGAACGGCTCCTATGCCGGCCACATCATCGGCAAGGGCTGGCTGGTGATGGGCAACGGCATTGTTGGTCCGCAGGTCACCGAGGTGATGGCCCGGTCGATGGAAACCACGGGCGAAGAACTGCTCGAGGAACGGCTGGTGCGCGCGATCGAAGCCGGCGGACATGCCGGCGGCCAGGCCGACGGCCATTTCTCGTCGTCGATCCTGGTCTATGGCGACGAGCCCTTTGCCTACATCGACCTGCGCGTCGACGTGCATGAAGAGCCGATCGGCGAGCTGCGCCGCATCTTCGAATGGTTTCGGCCCTTGCTGCCCTACTACAGCGAGCGGCCCTACAACCCGCGCCTGCCGCGGGACGATCGCTGGCGCGATCAGCAGAAAAAATAGCCGGGGGAAATCAGAAACAGGAGTTTTGGCGACGAGGGGGTATTCATGCGTGAGGTCCTGAGAACGGCTCTGGCGGCGGCATTGGCCGTCGTGGTCGGCGCGTCGTCCGCGCAGGCTCAGAAGGACAAGGACATGCTGGTGGTGGGCGCCTCGCTCTTCACCGATTCCATCGCCCCGACGGGCGGTGCCTACATCACGCTGAGCCTCTGCTACCAGACCTGGGAGCCGCTGGTTGCGCGCGATAGCGACGACAAGCTGGTGCCGGCACTGGCCGAGAAATGGGAAGCGATCTCTCCGACGCACTGGCGCTTCTTCCTGCGCAAAGGGGTGAAGTGGCACGACGGGAGCCCGTTCACCGCCGCCGACGTCAAGTTCACGATCGACTATGTCATCGATCCCAAGCAGGTCTATGCGCGCAAGACACGCATCGCCGGCGTCACCGCAGCCGAGGTCGTTGACGACTATACGGTCGACATCAAGACCGCCTCGCCGGCGCCGCTGCTGCTGCGCGGCCTCGCCGACATCCCGATCGAGTCCAAGGCGCATACCGAGAAGGTTGGACAGGCCGAAGCACACAAGAAGCCGATGGGCACCGGCCCCTGGAAATACGTCAGCTGGGTGGCGGGCGATCGCTACGATCTGGCCGCCAATCCCGACTACTGGGGCGGCGCGCCGGCGATGAAGAAGCTGCGCATCCGCGCCATCCCCGAAGGGGCGACGCGCGTTGCCTCGCTGGTGGCGGGCGAGACCGACATCATCGAGGAGATTCCCGTCGATCTGCTGCCCTCCGTCGAGAAGCGCAAGAATCTGAAGATCGACGCCGTCGAATCGTCGGTGAGCCTCGTGCACACGTTCGACACGCGCAAGCCGCCGTTCAACGACGTGCGCGTCAGGCTGGCGTTGGACTATGCCATCGACAAGCAGGCACTGCTCAAGCAGATGCTGGGAGGCTACGGCTCGGTGCTGGACGGCCAGCTCGTGACCAAGGCCACCTTCGGCTACAACCCCAACCTCAAGTCGCGGCCCTACGATCCGGCCAAGGCCAAGGCCCTGTTGGCGGAAGCGGGCTTTCCCAAGGGCTTCGAGAACAAGATCAACACGCTGTCGGGACGCTATTTGTCCGACGTCGACATCGCCAACGCCGTTGCCGGCATGATGTCGGCGGTGGGTGTGAAGACCAGCGTCAACGTCGTCGAGGGCGGCGTGTGGTCCCAGCTCGATCGGTCGCGCGAGCAGGGACCGATGTACCAGGTCGGCTGGTTCAGCGTCGGCGACGCCGATTTCAACACCGTCTGGTATACCGACGTGAGCAAGCGCAACTACTGGACGAATGCAGAATTCGACAAGCTCTGGCTCGAAGCGCGCTCGACCATGGACGAGGCCGCCCGGCTGAAAGCCTACAACCGCATGATGGAGATCATGCATGAGGAAGTGCCCTCGATCTTCCTGCTCGGGCTTCCGCGCATTTCCGGACGCAACGAGAAGGTTTCGGGCTGGCAGCCTTCCCGCGATTCGCTGCTACGCCTTCACAAGGTCAGCGTGAAGCCGTGACGTCGGCGGGAAACTGACATGCGCTACCTGCTGCGGCGCCTGCTGCTGGTGCCGGTTCCGCTGGTCTTCGTCATCGCTTTCGTCTTCGTCGTGTTGAGACTGACCGGCGATCCGGTGGCGATCTATCTCGGGCTCGATGCCACGCCCGAGCAGGAGGCCGTGCTGCGTGCCGAGCTGCACCTCGACAAGCCCCTGCCGGTGCAGTTCGGCTACTTCCTGGCCGATCTGGTGCAGGGCGATTTCGGCAGCTCGATCCAGTTCAAGCGGCCAGCCATGGAAATCGTGCTGGAGCGGCTCGGCTCGACGCTCCAGCTTCTGTCCCTGGGGCTTCTGCTCGCGATCGGACTCGGCGTCCTGGGCGGCGTCGCCTGCGCGGTGTGGAAAGACAAGGTTCCCGACTTCGTCATCTCGGTGCTGGCGGTGGTAGGCCAATCGATGCCGAGCTTCTGGCTGGGCATCCTGCTGATCCAACTCTTTGCGCTCGACCTGCAGTGGCTGCCGACCTCCGGGCAGGGTGGCTGGGAGCATATGGTGCTGCCGGTGGTGACGCTGGCGACGTTCCTGGTGCCGAACTTCATCCTGGTGACACGGGTGAGCGTGCTCGAGACGGCGCGCGAGCAGTTCGTCGTGACCGCTCGCGCACGCGGGGCCCGGCCCCACCGGGTGCTGTGGCTGCATGTCCTGCCCAATGCCTTGAACCCGGTGGTGAGCCTCGTGGGACTGCAACTCGGGCGCCTGATGGGGGGCGCGGTGGTGACCGAATCGATCTTCGCGTGGCCGGGCGTCGGCCGCTTGATGGTGAGCGCGATCTTCCAGCGCGACGTGCCGATCGTGATCGCCGCGGTGTTCATCGTCGCCGTCACGATCGTGATCGCGAACCTGCTGGTCGATCTCGTGCAGGCCGCCATCGATCCACGCATCCGGCTGCGGTGATCGAATGAAATGGTTCGGCCCGCGGCTGAAGATCCAGATCGGCATCCTGCTGGTGCTTGGCATGTGCGTGGTGGCGTTGTTCGCGCCGCTGCTCGCGCCTCACGATCCCTATGCACAGAACCTGATGCTGCGCCTGCGGCCGCCGGTTTGGGAGGCGCGGGGCAGCTGGGCTTATCCGCTGGGCACCGACAATTTCGGCCGCGATCTGCTGTCGCGGCTGATCTACGGTTCGCGCCTCTCCATCGCCGTTGGCCTGATGGCCATGCTGGTGGCCCTTTCGTTCGGCACGACCTTGGGGCTGGTCGCGGGCTACCTGGGCGGTCGCACCGAACAGGTCATCATGCGGTTCGCCGACGGCTACCAGGCGATCCCCGAGATTCTGCTGGCCATCGTCGTCGTCGCGGTATTCGGCGGCGGTGTCGTCGTGCTGGTTCTGGTGCTCGGGTTCGCGGGGTGGGAGAGCTATACGCGGGTCGCCTTCAACCTGACGCGGTCGCTGCGCGAGAGACCGTTCGTCGAAGCGGCGGTCGCCTCCGGAGCCGGCGGCCGCTACGTCATGTGGCGGCATATCCTGCCGCAGATGTCACCGGTGCTGACGGTGATCGCCACCCTGCAGGTGGGCCAGCTCATCCTGCAGGAGACGGCGCTGAGCTTTCTCGGTCTCGGCGTGCCCCCGCCGACGGCGACCTGGGGCAATATCCTGGCCGAGGGTCGCGACCGGCTGCTGGTCGCTCCCTGGATCGCCAACCTCGCCGGCATTGCCATCGTGCTGTTGGTGCTGGGGGTGAACCTGCTGGGCAACGGGCTGCGCGAGACATTGGATCCCCGGCGCGCGGACCGGCAATGAAAATGAAGGAGAGGAAATGCGTCGAGATCCGGTTCCGGCCTACTACAGGATTTATCAGGTGTTGAGCGAGCGAATCGCCACCGGTCTCTACAGGCTGGGTTCCCAGCTTCCGACCGACGCCGAGCTGATGGTCGAATTCGGCGTCAGCCGTCATACCGCGCGGTCGGCGGTGGAGGAGCTTGTGTCGCGCAAGCTGGCGCGCCGTTTCCCGGGGCGCGGCACCTTCGTCCTGGAGACCGATCCCGAAAGCCGGGACTGGAGCGCCCACGCGCTCGAGGATCTCAAGATCCACGACCCCGATGCACGCTTCGACCTGCACGCGATGGACCGCCTGCCTCAGCACGGCGACGATCGGGTGGCGGCGCTGCTGCAGGTTCCGTCAAGCCGCGGCATCCTGCGCATCGCGTGGAGTCGTGTTCGGCCGACCGGTCCGATCGCCTTCTGCCGGGCCTATCTGCCGCCGGCGCTGGCCGAGCGCCTGCCGGCCGACATTGCCGAACAGATGAAGTCGGCGCAGGTGATCCCACTGATCGAGAAATACTGCGGCGTCCAGGCCTTTCGCGTGCAGCAGGCCTCGTCTGCGATCGCGGCCGACGCCGAACTGGCGCGCCGCCTCGGGGTCGAGCTTGGCGCGCCGCTTCTGCTGCTCCAGCGCACCTATTTCGATATCGAAGGCGTGGCGATCTACTACTCGGACCTCTACCTCCGCTCCGATCGCCTCGTCCCGAAGATCGAGCTCTTCCGCCATCGCCAGCAGGCCGACCTGGCGCGCCCGGTGCCGGCCGGTCCGGAGGCGGCGAACCCCCTTCATCGTAGCGTGAGGTCTCAGTCATGAAGAAGCCGTTCCACCTGGCGTGGTTCCTGTCGCAGGGCTATGGCCCGAAGAGCTGGCGCAGCGAGTTCCCCGGCAGCGACATCCATCGCTGGATGATGCCGGACATCTTCGTCGACCTGGCGAAGGGCATGGACCGGGCCTGCTTCGACTACATGATCATCGAGGACAGCTCGAACGTGCCCTACACCTACCAGGGCTCGCACAATTCTTACCTCCAGTATGCGGCGAGCGCCCCCAAGCTCGACCCGGCGGTACTCGTGCCCTACCTCGCGATGGCGACCAAGACGGTGGGCATCGTTCCGACCCTCTCGGTGTCGGAGTATCCGCCCTACCTGCTTGCACGACTGGTCAACTCGCTCGACCATACGACCGAGGGCCGCATCGGCTGGAACTGCGTCACCGGCAGCAACGACGGCGCGGCACAGAACTATGGACACGAGAAGCACCGGCCGCACGACGAGCGCTACGACGTGGCCGACGAGTTCGCCGACGTCGTAACGAAGTTGTGGGAAGCCTGGGACGCGGATGCGGTCGTGCTCGATCGCGAGACGCCGATGTTCGCCGACGGCAGGAAGGTCCGGCCGATCAACCACGAGGGCAAGTACTTCAAGGTGCGCGGGCCGATCAACGCGCCGCGCTCGCCGCAGGGGAGGGTGCCGATCTGCCAGGCAGGCGGTTCGCCGCGCGGCCAGCAGTTCGCGTCGCGCTGGGCGGACACCATCATCACGGAGGGCGGCGGCAGCATCGAGAGCATGAAGGCCTATCGCGACAAGGTCCGTCAGCAGGCTATCGAGTACGGCCGCAACCCCGACGACATCAAGGTGCTCTTCCTTGCCCATCCAATCGTGGATGTCAGCATGGAAGCGGCCCGCGACCGTGCCCGAATGGAATCCGCCGAGGCCGAGAAGCATCTCGACCTGCACCTATCGGGAATGTCGCGGCTGACCGGCATCGACTTCTCCAAGTTCGACCTCGACGAGCCGCTGCCGTCGCATCTCACGACCAACGGCCACCAGTCGTCGCTCGCCAAGTGGATCGGCAAGACGCCACGGTCGATCCTGCAGAGCTACTCGCGCAAGGGCGGCATCGATTTCACCGGGACGCCCGACTATGTCGCCGGCCTGATGGCGGAGATCATGCAGGAAGTGGGCGGCGACGGCTTCCTGATCTTCAACAGCTATTTCGATCGCCGTTACATCATGGAGGTCTGCGACGGCCTCGTGCCGGAACTGCAGCGCCGGGGGGCGACGCGCAAGCAGTATGCCCACAAGCACCTGCGGGATAACTTGCTGGAGTTCTGAAGTTCAGGAGCGTGGCCGCGGCCGCCATGGCAGGCAGGCTGCGGCCGGTTGGTAGGCCCGGCAGGATTCGAACCTGCGACATAACCGTTATGAGCGGCTCGTTCTAACCGCTGAACTACGGGCCCCCGCAACCGACGGGCTGCGCCCCGGACACGCCGGGGCCGGCTCTTATAGCGCGGCTATTCGGCGGGCGGCACGAACATATAGCCGACGCCGCGCACGGTGCGAATCACCGTCGGCTTGTCCGCCGCCGGCTCGATCTTGCGGCGGATCCGGGTGATCCGAAGGTCGATCGAGCGGTCGAACGGGTCGCGCGAGCGGTGGCTGGTGGTTTCCAGCAGCCAGTCGCGCGAAAGTGGGCGATTGGGATTGTCCGCGAAGATCTTCAGGACGTCGAACTCGCCGGAGGTGAGGGGCACTTCGACGTCGTTCGCGTCGAGCAGCTGGCGCTTGGTCAAGTCCAGCACGTGGCGGCCCATTCGTACGCGCTCCAGCCGCGGCGGGGTCGCCTTGGCGACCGAGCGGCGCAGGACGCTCTTGCAGCGCGCCAGCAGCTCGCGCGGTTCGTAGGGCTTGGCGACGTAGTCGTCGGCGCCGCTCTCGAGGCCGAGAACCTTGTCCACCGGATCGTTCGCCGCGGTCAGCATGATGATGCCGACCCGCGTGTTGCTTTCGCGCAGCCAGCGCGCGAGCGCAAAGCCGTCGTCCGCTCCCGGAAGCTGGACGTCGAGCAACACCAGGTCGGGCATCGACCGGGAGAGTTGGCGGCGCATCTGGGCGCCATTCTCGACCGCGGTGACCTTGAGCTCGTGACTGGACAGATAGGTCTCGGCGGCCTTGCGCTGGAATGCGTCGTCCTCGACCAACAACACGGACGGAAGCTGCATGACTTAACCTAATAAATGACGTTTAATGCCTTCAAATTAACACTATTTCTCAACGAATTATATCGCTTTCTTGATGTCTTTGATACGATTAGCGGCGCGGGGAATTCCGCAAACTGTAGCTGCCCGGTGGGGTGGCGGCTCAAACCCTAGTGCCAGGATGGTCGATGTCGCTCGCCGCCGCTGACCCGGCCGCCCCTCACGTCGATGGGGCGGAGGCGGCTGTCCGCCAGGACCGGTTCGTGCGCGCCGAGCTGGTGCGGCGCCTGTTCCAGGGATCGGCTCCGTCCCGGTACTTCTCGTTCGTGCTATGGCCGGTGATCGCCGCCATCTACTGGCGGCAGATCGATCTGGTCGAACTGGCCGGCCCCTTCGGGGCCTATCTTGCCGTGACCCTGGGTTTCGATCTTCTCCGGCACCGGTTCACGCAGGCTCGGCCGGACGATGAGCAGGCTTTGCGCTGGGGCTGGTGGTTCGCCGGCTTCACCTTTCTCGGCGGCGCGTGCTGGGGGTGGGCGGGCTATCTCCTGGCCTCCCGGGATTTCGAGCTGCAGCGGATGCTGTTGGGGCTCGTGCTGCTGGCCACGGTCACGACGGGAGTTCCGATCCGGTCCGCCCATCCGCCGACCTTCTATGCCTTCGCCATCGCCACCGCGGCACCCTTGCTGCTGGTCCTCGTCGCCTCGGGCGGGCCGTTCTACCAGCTCGTGGGCATCGCGGGGGCCGCCTATGTCGGCCACCTGATGGCCTATGTGCGCGACGTGCATCGCTGGCAGTACGACAATATCGCCCTGGCCTACGAGAAGGAGGATTTGGCGCGCCGCCTGCAGGTTGCGTATGACGAGGCGCGGCATGCGCGTGACGCTGCGCTCGCGGCGCAGCGCGACGCTGAGAAGGCGAACCAGGCCAAGTCGACCTTCCTCGCGACCATGAGCCACGAGATCCGCACGCCGATGAACGGCGTCCTGGGCATGATCGACGTCCTGGAGCGTACCGACCTGTCGGCGGACCAGCGCGACCAGCTGGGGACGGTGCGCTATTCGGCAGCGTCGCTGCTGCGGATCATCGACGACATCCTCGACTTCTCCAAGATCGAGGCTGGACGTCTCGATCTCGAGCGGGTCGAGTTCTCGACCGTCGAGCTGATCGAGGGGGCGGCCGAGGCGCTTGCCGTCCGGGCCGCAGAAAAGGGGCTGATCCTCTCGGCCTATGTGGCGTCCGATGTCCCCGCGCGCGCGATCGGCGATCCGCTGCGGCTGCAGCAGATCCTATTCAACCTCCTGGGCAATGCCATCAAGTTCACCGAGAAGGGTAGCGTCCGGATCTTCCTGGAGCGGGAGGGCCTGGAAAGCGGTGGCGAGCTCGCCCTCCGCCTGAGGGTGGTCGATACGGGCATCGGGCTCACGGCCCCCCAGCGCGACCGGCTGTTCAATCCCTTCGTCCAGGCGGACAGTTCGACGACCCGCCGCTTCGGCGGCACCGGACTCGGCCTGTCCATCGTGCGGCGCCTCGCGGAGGCGATGGGCGGCCACGTCGAGGTTCACAGTGCGCCAGGGGTCGGATCGACCTTCGTCGTCACCGTGAGACTCGAGGCGGCGCCGCCGGCACGGGCTGCTGCCGGGCTGCCGCTCGAAAACCTCTCTCTCGTTCTTTCCCTGCCGGACCCGCAGGAAAGCGCCGCCATCGCGCGCTATCTGCGCGACGCTGGCGCGGAGGTCGACGTCGTCGTGTCCTCCCAGACGGCAGTCACCATCGATGGAGCGAAAGACCAGCTTTACCTCACCGATTTGAAGCGCCCGTGGCGGCGGGACGTGCTGGTGCGGGCGGTCGCGCAGGCCGCCGGTCGGATCGACCGTGTCGCGGCGGCCGCTCCCGTGGCGGCGCCGAGCGGACGGCTGGGCGGCCGGGTCCTGGTCGTCGACGACAATTCGGTCAACCGCAAGATCCTGGCCCGGCAACTCGAACTGGCCGGGACCTCGGCCGACATGGCGGCCGGCGGCGAGGAGGCGCTCGCGCTGTGGCGCTCGCGTCGCTACGATCTGATGCTCGCGGACCTTCAGATGCCGGACATGGACGGCTTCGAGCTGGCGCGGCGCATCCGGGAGGGCGAGGCTTCGACCGGGGCCACGCGCCTTCCGATCCTCGCCGTCACCGCCAGCACGCTGGAAGCGGAGGAAGAGCGCAGCCGGGCAGCCGGGATGGATGGTTTCGTCACCAAGCCGGTCGGCATCGAGCAGTTGAAGGCTACCCTCGAAGTCTGGCTGAAGAACGCAGCTCGGCAGACCGCATCATGAGCATGGCCTATGATCGCACTCGGCTCGTCGAGCTGTTCGGCGGCGATGCGGCGACGCTTGCCGAGATCGAGCAGGAGTTCCTCGAGACGGCACGGGCCGCGTATCGGGAGATTTGCACGGCTGAAGAGTTCGAGGCGATCGCGGGGGCGGCGCACCGGCTGAAAGGCAGTGCCGGCATGATCGGTGCCGATGCCTTGAGCCAAGTCGCGGCCGCTATCGAGCGCGCGGCCAAGCAAGCGGATTTGCCGGGCGTGCGCAGCCTCGACGCGGCCTTGGCGCAGGAACTGGCGCGCGTCGCCGCCCAGGCCGGTGCCGGTCAGGCCCGCGGCCGGAGCATCACCGTCGCGGAATAGGAGAGCAGGGCCTTTCCGTTCTGCTCCAGCAGACCGCGCAGGAATGCGAGCGACCGGCCGCGCTTGGGCACTTCCACGCGCGTGACCAGGGGCGCAGAGATGTCGCCGGCGGCGAGGAACTCGGCGGCGAACGAGACGGTGCTGGGCGCGAGGTCGGTCGTCAGGGCCGCGGCGCGCGTGATGGCGGTGTCGGCAAAGCTCATCATGTAGCCGCCATGGAGCGCACCGCCGGAGTTGCACATGCGGGCGAGCGTCGGCTGCACCAGCGAGGCGCCATCGGCTTCCTTGCGCACGAAGGCGGGACCGATATGGGTGGAGTAGGCGCTGGCCTTGAACGGCTCGAAGCCCTCGGGAACGCGCTGCGGCGGCAGATCGATCCTCGACGGCGCCTGCTCGTCCTTGCGTGCCATCGCCTTGGCGCGGGCCACGTGCCGGCACACGCCCGACCACAGCGCGATCGTACGACCCTCCTGCGTGATCGAGCCGCGCGCGAAGGCGAGGCGGCCCGTGACCTGCAGCGGCTCCCCGCGTGCTTCCAGCGGCGGGCCTATGGCCGCCCCGTTCAGGAACTCGACGGCGATGCTCACCGTCATGGCGAATGATGTGTTGGTGCCGCCGTCGGCGGCGCGGCCCGCCACCAGGCAGAGCGCATAGTCGGCGAAGGTCAGGATGCCGCCGCCGTGCACGCCGCCCTTGTAGTTGCCGTGGCGAGCGAGCGTCGGCAGCACGCAATGCACCGTGCCGGCCGTGCGCGCATCGCCCTGGAGATCGAAATAGAACGGCCCGACATGGTCCTCGAACGGGTCCGGTGGCACGAACACCGTGTAGCGGGAGAGGTCGATGCCCCAGGAGGCGAGGTCGGGAAAGGTGTCGGGCATTGTCTCTTGTGAAGCGTCGTTGGTGGGTTCTATTAGGGGAGAATCGGCCAATCACAAAGACCCACGGAGCGAAACGTCATGGCGGAATCCGCGCACAAGATCGAGATCCGTCGCGAGAAGCGCGACGGCGGCGTGGTTGCCCACCTCGTGTTCGACAATGCGCGGCGTCTCAATGTCCTGAATCCGCCCGCTCTCCACGATCTCACCGCGACCTTCCACGCGCTGTCGGCGGAGGAGGATCTGCGGGTGGTCGTGTTCTCCGGTGCCGGCGGCCGGGCGTTCATCGGCGGCGCCGACATCAATCACATGGCGGGCATGCGCACGTCCGAGGACGGTCGCGCCTTCATCACCATGGTCCACAAGCTCTGCCAGTCGATCCGCGACTGTCCGGTGCCGGTGATCTGCCGCCTCGAGGGCTACACGCTGGGCGCCGGCCTTGAAGTGGCGGCGGCCTGCGACCTCCGCATCGCCACCGACACCGCGCATTTCGGCATGCCCGAGGTCAAGGTCGGCATTCCCTCCGTGGTCGAGGCGGCGCTGCTGCCGCGCCTGATCGGCTGGGGCCGCACCTCGTGGATGCTGCTGACCGGCGAGAACATCGACTCCGCCAAGGCAGAGGCCTGGGGCATGGTCGAGGAGGTCGTCGAAACGGCGAAGATCGACGCGGCCATCGAGCGCTGCGTGCATTCCATCGTCGATGCGACGCCACTCGCCGTGCGGGCGCAGAAGCGGCTGATGCGGCGCTGGGAGCGACTGTCGCTCGACGAGGCGGTCCAGGCCGGTATCGATTCCTTCGCCCAGTCGGTGGCCGAAGGCGAGCACATCGAGCGCATGGGAGCGTTCGTCAATCGCAAGAAGAAGTAGGACGAAGAGAGGGCTGCGCGATGAGCAAGGAAACGGTCCGCATCGGCTGCCACTCGGGCTTCTGGGGCGATACCGAAACCGCCGCCGTGCAGCTCGTGCGGCATGGCAACGTCGACTATCTGGTCAGCGACTACCTCGCCGAGGTCACGATGTCGATCATGGCGGCGCAGAAGCTGCGCAACTCGCAGGCGGGCTACGCCATCGACTTCGTCTCGGTCGTCATGGCGCCCCTGGCGCGCGAGATCGCCGAGAAGAAGATCAAGGTTGTGACCAATGCCGGCGGCGTCAATCCGCTGGCCTGCCGCGACGCGGTACTCAAGGCGTGCGAGGCGGCGGGGGTGACGCTCAAGGTCGCGGTGGTTCTGGGCGACGACATCCTGCCGCGCGTCGACGAATTCCGTGCCGCCGGCATCCGCGAAATGGATACGGGTGCGGAGCTGCCCTCGAAGATCGCGAGCATGAACGCCTATCTCGGCGGCTTCCCGATCGCCCGGGCGCTGGCCGAGGGCGCCGACGTCGTCATCACCGGCCGTTGCGTCGATTCCGCGGTGACGCTCGGCGCGCTGATCCATGCCTTCTCCTGGACACCGCAGGAGTTCGATCGCCTCGCCGCCGGAACGCTGTGCGGCCATATCATCGAATGCGGCGCGCAGTGCAACGGCGGCAACTTCACCGATTGGCGGCTGGTACCCGACTACGACAATATGGGCTTCCCGATCGCCGAAGTGTCGAGCGACGGCAGCTTCGTGCTCTCCAAGCCCGACGATACCGGCGGCCTGATCACGACTGCGACGGTCGCCGAGCAGATGCTGTACGAGATCGGCGATCCGCGCGCCTACATGGTGCCGGACGTGGTCTGCGACTTCACGCAGGCGACCTACGAACAGGTCGGCAAGGACCGCGTGCGCGTCAGCGGCGCAAGGGGGCGTCCGCCCACCGACACCTACAAGGTTTCGACCACGTGGCCCGACGGCTACAAGTTCAGCTCGATCTTCATGATGGGTGGACGCGAGGCGGTGGCCAAGGGCCGTCACAGCGCCGAGTCGATCATCAGGAAGACGCGACGCCTGTTTGCCGAGAAGGGCATGGCGGACTATCGCGACGTCAGCATCGAGGTGATCGGCAGCGAGGCGACGTACGGGCCGCACGGCCGCGTGCCCGACGCGCGCGAGGTGGTCGTGAAGATCGCCGCCAAGCACGACCAGAAGGAAGCGCTGGCGCTGCTGGGACGTGAGATCTCGCCGATGTCGACCGGTGGTGTCGTCGGCATGACGGGCAGCTTCGGCGCCGGCCGCGTCTCGCCGTCGCCGGTCATTCGCATGTTCTCCTGCCTAGTGCCGAAGTCGATGGTGCCGGTCACGGTCGATGTCGATGGCCACAGGATCGCGATGCAGGAAGGCGCGCTGAGTGGCGGCTTCACCACGACGCAGCTTCCGGATGAAGCGCCGCCGGCGCACGCCCCGCCGGCCGGAGATTCGACCACCGTGCCGCTGATTGCGCTGGCTTACGGGAGGTCCGGCGACAAGGGCGACAATGCCAATATCGGCATCTTCGCGCGCGCGCCCGAGTACGAGCCGATCCTCGATGCCGAGGTGACGGAGGAGGCGGTGGCCCGATACTTCGCACACCGGATCGAGGGCCCCGTCACCCGATGGCGGTTGCCGGGCATCAAGGGCTTCAACTTCCTGCTGCGCAAGGCGCTGGGAGGCGGCGGCATGGCCTCGCTCAAGGCCGATCCGCTTGCCAAGGCCTTCGCCCAGATGCTCCTCGACATGCCGGTGCGCGTGCCACGGGCGCTCGCAGCCACCCTGCGGCAGTAGCGCGACCGCACAGAGGTCGCCAGGCCGGTTCCGCGGCTGCTTCAGGCATTTTTTATAGTGGTTTCAATGTGTTGGGTGTGAGCCGGCGTGCGCGCTCGCCTCGCGGGCGAAGCGCGCGCCTCAGGTTTCGGCAGTTCAAATTATCTATCGATTGACATAGTGTATCGATAGATACTAAAAAGATCTGGTCAGCGTTTGCTAGGTGACCATGATCGACCCACAAGCCGCTTCCTCGAATCGTCGCCGGCCCGCCACGCAGGCCAGGGGTGAAGATACCCGTCGGCGCATCCTCGAGACCGCGCTCGACCTCTTCGCTGCCCATGGATACGAGGGCGCCAGCACAAGGCAAATCGCCGAGGGGGCGGCGGTGAACCTGCCGGCCATCCAGTATTATTTCGGCAACAAGGAAGGGCTCTACCGCGCGATCATCGAGGACATCGTCGCCGACACCGAGCGGCATATGTCCGGCGTGCTGCCCCGTGTCCGCGCCGCGCTCGACGATCCGGGCGTCACGCCGGCCGAGCTAACCGAACTTCTGTGCCAGACACTCGACGCCTTCATCACCGTGGTGACGAGCGGCCCGCAGGTCGACAGCCGGCGCCTCATCTTCGCGCGCTCCGAGGTCGAGGAGACACCCGGGCTCGACCGATTGCACGAGAACGGCATGCGGCAGATCTTCAATCCCTGCCTCGCTCTCTTTGCCCGTATCCACGGGAAGTCAGAAGCCGATCCAGAGATGACGATGCGCACGATGGCGCTGATCGGACAGGTCGTCATCTTCTGCAACAACCATAAACGACCGATCCTCAAGGCAGTCGGGCTCGAAGGTGAAAACGTCCAGCTGATGAAGCAGATCGTGCGCGAGCAGACGCTTGCCATCTGCCGCGCGGCCACGCCCAAAAAATAGATCCGCGAGTACCAATATGCACAGGCGGTCGCCTTTTCTCATGGCCTTTACGGCGCTGCTCCTTGCGGGCTGCACCGCCGGTCCGGATTTCGTGAAACCCGCGAAGCCGACATCGACGGGTTACACCCCTGAGCCGCTGGCTCTGCAGACCAGCTCTGCGCCTGGTCCGGGCGGTGCCGCACAGACCTTCGTGCCGGAGCAGGACATTCCCGGCGAATGGTGGACTCTGTTCCAGTCGCCGCAGCTCGACGCGCTCGTTCGCGAATCGCTGCGCGCCAATCCTGACGTGGACGCCGCGCAGGCGGCGCTGCGGCAGGCTCGGGAACTGTACTTCGCCCAGCAGGGCGGCCTGTTTCCGACCTTGAGCGGCAACGGCTCGGGACAACAGCAGCTCTCCTCGCCGGCTTCCCAGGGGCAGACGGGCGTCGGGACGATGTTCGGTGTCACCTCGGCATCGCTCAACATCTCCTATACGCCCGATGTGTTCGGCGGCCAGCGGCGCCAGGTCGAATCCAAGGAAGCCGCGGCGGAAAACCAGCGCTTCCAGCTCGAGGCGACCTATCTCACGCTGTCCTCCAACGTCGTCGTCGCGGCGATCAACCTTGCCTCCCTGCAGGCCCAGATCAACGCGACGAACGACATCATCAACATCCTCAACAATTCGCTGACGGTGGTGCGCCGCCAGTTCGACCTGGGCGGCGCCTCGCGTGCCGACGTGTTGGCACAGGAGGCGACGCTCACGCAGACGCAGGCCACGTTGCCGCCCCTGCAGAAGCAGCTGGCCCAGCAGAAGAACCAGCTGATGCGTTTGGTCGGCCGCTCGCCCGATCAGGATCGCGGCGAGAACTTCGATCTCAACAAGCTCAAGCTGCCGCAGGAGCTGCCGCTCAGCCTGCCTTCCTCGCTGGTCGAGCAGCGGCCGGACGTGAAGGCCGCCGAGGCGCAGCTCCGAGGCGCCAGCGCCGATATCGGAGTCGCGGTCGCCAATCAGATGCCGCAGTTCACCATCACGGGGATGCTGGGCTTTACATCCGGCGGGATCAGCTCGCTGATCGTACCCGGATCGGGCGTGTGGAGCCTGGGCCTCGGAATCGCGCAGACGGTGTTCGACGGCGGCAAGCTCGACCATCAGCGCCAGGCCGCCATCGCCGCTTATGAGCAGGCGGCGGCGAAGTATCGCGGCGTCGTTCTGTCGGCATTCCAGGATGTGGCCAATGCGCTTCGAGCGGTGCAATACGATGCCGATACGCTGCGCGCGCAGGTCGCCGCCGAACAGACTGCGGCCGCCAGCCTCAGGCTCTCCGAGCAACAGTACCAGCTGGGCGCCGTGAACTACCTCACACTGCTCAACGCGCAGCAGACTTATCAGACCGCCGTCATCAATCGGCTGAAGGCGCAGGCCACGCGCTACTCCGACACTGCGGGGCTGTTCCAGGCCCTGGGCGGCGGCTGGTGGAACCGCAGCGACGTCGATCCGAAATCGATGGGAACGCCGACCCGCTTCGCGCTGCCGCCGGTCCAGGACATCAAGCTTCCGCGCGCCGGTCACTGACAGGCCGCTCTTTCCGATTCAGACCAATCCATTCTGTTCAGCTCAAGAGGCATAAGATGATCAAGCGAATGCTCATCATGCTCATTCTCGTCGGCGCGGTGCTCGGCGGGTTGTTCGGCTTCAAGACCTTCGTCAACGGCAAGATCAAGGAGGCCATGGCGGGCATGGCGAACATGCCGCAGACCGTCTCGACGACCAGGGCCGAGACCAGCGAGTGGCAGCCGAAGATCGACGCGGTCGGAACGCTGCGAGCCGTGCGCGGCGCCGAGCTCTCGTTCGAGGTGTCCGGCGTGGTGGACACGATCTCGTTCCAGTCCGGCGACGAGGTCAAGGCGGGCCAGGTTCTGCTTACTCTGCGCAAGCAGGACGAGGAGGCACGGCTCGAGTCGCTCGAGGCCACGGCCTCCCTCGCTCAGATCACCTATGACCGCGACATGAAGCAGCTCAAGGCGCAGGCAATCAGCCAGGCGACTGTCGACAACGACGCAGCCAACCTCCGCAATGCGCGTGCGCAGGTCGCCGTCCAGCAAGCCGTCCTCGACAAGAAGACCCTGCGGGCGCCTTTCGACGGCAAGCTCGGCCTGCGGCAGGTCGATCTCGGTCAGTATCTCGCGGCCGGCACCATGATCGCCACCCTGCAGTCGGTGGATCCCATTTATGTCGACTTCCTCCTGCCCCAGCAGGTGGTGTCGCAAATCAACGTCGGCGAGACGGTGAGAGCCCGGATCGATGCCTTTCCCGACCGAACATTCGAAGGCAAGATCACCGCGATCAACCCGAAGATCGAGACGAGCAGCCGGAACGTCCAGGTTCGGGCTACCCTCGCAAACCCCGACCAGAAGCTGATACCCGGCATGTTCGCCACGGTCGAACTGGACACGGGGGCGCCGCAGCGCATGGTGACGCTGCCGCAGACCGCGGTGACGTACAATCCCTATGGTTCGCTGGTCTACCTTGTCGACGACAAGGCGAAGGGTGCGGGCGCCAAGCCGGAGCTGACCGCCCGTCAGGTCTTCGTCACGACGGGCGCCACGCGTGGCGACCAGGTGGCGATCCTGAAGGGCGTCGCGGAGGGCGACACGGTCGTCACTTCCGGCCAGATCAAGTTGCGCAACGGCATACCGGTCGTGGTCAACAACAACGCGCTGCCGACCAACGACGCCGCGCCGAAGATCGTCGACAAGTAGTCAACCTGCAGGACATCGTCCCATGAAGTTCACCGACATCTTCGTCCGCCGCCCGGTGCTGGCGAGCGTGGTGAGTCTGCTCATCCTGGTCGTCGGCCTTCGCGCCATCAACGCGCTGCCGGTGCTCCAGTATCCCCGCACCGAGAATGCCGTGGTCACAATCACGACGACTTACTACGGTGCCGATCCCGACGTGATCGCCGGCTTCATCACGACGCCGCTCGAGCAGGCGGTCGCCCAAGCCAACGGTATCGACTACATGACGTCGACCAGCCAGAGCGGCGTCAGCACCATCACGGTCTATCTGCGACTCAACTACGATTCGAGCAAGGCGCTGACGGAGATCAACACCAAGGTGAACTCCGTCCTGAACCGGCTGCCCAGCGGGACGCAGCAGCCGGTGCTGACCGTGAAGGTCGGCCAGACGATCGACGCGATGTATATCGGCTTCAACAGCAAGGAGCTGGCGCCGAACCAGATCACCGACTACCTGGTGCGTGTCGTACAACCGAGGCTGCAGGCGGTCGAAGGCGTGCAGACGGCTGAGTTGTTGGGAGCCAAGAACTTTGCGCTGCGCGCGTGGCTCGACCCGCAGAAGCTGGCGGCCTATGGCCTCACCGCGGCGGATGTCGGCCAAGCGCTGACGGCGAACGACTACATTGCAGGCCTTGGCACGACCAAGGGCCAGATGGTGCAGGTCACCCTCAAGGCTTCGACGGCGCTGAGCTCGCTGCAGGAGTTCCGCAACCTGGTGCTGAAGCAGGACAAGGGTGCGATCGTGCGGCTGAGCGACGTGGCCAATGTGACGCTGGGCTCCGACGACTACGAATCGGAGGTGAGCTTCGATGGCCAGAAGGCAGTCTATATCGGCATACAGGTCGCACCGGCCGCCAATCTGCTCGACGTGATCAAGGGCGTGAAGGATGTCTTCCCGGAGATCCAGGCGCAGCTTCCACAGGGGCTGAACGGCCAGATCATCTACGACTCGACGGAGTTCGTGAACAGCTCGATCGACGAGGTGATCCATACCCTGCTCGAGGCGCTGGTGATCGTGACCCTGGTGGTGTTCGCCTTCCTCGGCTCGGTCCGCTCGGTGATCATCCCCGTGATCGCAATTCCACTGTCGCTGATCGGCACCTTCGCGATGATGGCGGCCTTCGGCTTCTCCATCAATCTGCTGACCCTGCTCGCTCTGGTGCTGGCGATCGGCCTGGTGGTCGACGACGCCATCATCGTGGTCGAGAACGTGAACCGCCATCTCGAGGAGGGGCAGAAGCCGCTTGCAGCCGCGATTCAGGCGGCCCGGGAGCTGGGTGGCCCGATCATCGCGATGACAGTGGTGCTGATCGCCGTCTATGTGCCGATCGGCTTCCAGAGCGGGCTGACCGGTGCGCTCTTCACCGAGTTCGCCTTTACCCTCGTGGGGGCGGTCACCATCTCGGCGGTCGTGGCGCTCACATTGTCGCCCATGATGTGTTCGCGGATGCTGAAGCCCCACAGCCAGGAGGATCGCGGCTGGGAAGCGCGCCTGATCCGCGGGATCGACAGGGTGTTCGATCGCCTGCGGCGCGGCTATTCCCGCTGGCTGGCCGGCAGCCTCAAGTACCTGCCGGTAACGGCGACCTTCGCGGTGCTGGTGCTCGGCAGCATCTACTTCCTCTATTCGGCCACCAGCAGCGAGCTGGCGCCGCAGGAGGACCAGGGCATCATCATCGGTTTCGCGACCTCGGCGCCCAACTCGACGATCGACCAACGCCAGATCTACTCGCGGGAAATCTACAAGATCGGCGCCAGCCATCCCGAGGTCGATCACGTGTTCCAGCTCGACGTGCCCGGTCAGTCCATCGCCGGTTACGTGCTGAAGCCCTGGGACAAGCGCGCCGTGACCTCCAACCAGCTCCAGCCGATCGTTCAGCAGGAGCTGTCAGGCGTCGCCGGCGCGCAGGTGGTGGCCTTCCAGCCGCCCCCGCTGCCCGGCTCTACCGGCCTGCCGATCCAGTTCGTGATCAATACCACGGGCGGGTTCGAGGCGTTGAACGACGTGGCGCAGAAGTTCCTGCAGGAAGCGCTCGCTACCGGTCGCTTCATCTTCCTCAACACCGACCTGAAGATCGACGCGCCCCAGGCCACTGTCGTGATCGACCGTGACAAGGCCTCGGCGCTTGATCTGAAGATGAGCGACATCGGCGGCGCCCTGGGCTCGATGCTGGGCGGCGGGTACGTCAACTACTTCGCTCTGGACGGCCGCTCCTACAAGGTGATCCCGCAGGTCCAGCAGTCCTCGCGGCAGAACATCGACCAGATCCTCGACTATCACATCAAGGCCGGTGACGGCACGACGGTGCCGCTGTCGACGGTGGCATCGATCGCGACCAAGGCCATCCCGCAGTCGCTCAACCACTTCCAGCAGCTCAACAGCGCCACCATCCAGGGCGTCGCCTTCCCGGGCGTGTCCCAGGCCGAGGCGTTGCAGACGCTGAAGGACCTGGCGCAGCGCACCCTGCCCCAGGGCTACTCGATCGACTATGGCGGCGCGTCGCGCCAGTTCATCCAGGAGAGCGGCGGCTTCATCGTCACCTTCGGCTTCGCGCTGATCATCATCTACCTGTCGCTCGCGGCGCTGTTCGAAAGCTTTCGCGATCCGCTGATCATCCTGTTCTCGGTGCCGATGTCGATCGCGGGAGCGCTCATCTTCCTGATGGCGCTGAGCACGGTGGGCATGCCGGGGGCGACCCTGAACATCTACACCCAGGTCGGCCTGGTCACCCTGATGGGCCTGATCAGCAAGCACGGCATCCTGATCGTCGAAGTGGCCAACGAGCTGCAGGAGGCCGGCAAGTCGCGCCTGGAAGCGATCCAGGAGGCCGCCGGCATCCGCCTGCGGCCGATCCTGATGACGACGGCGGCCATGGTCCTGGGTGTCGTGCCCCTGATCGTGGCCACCGGCGCCGGTGCCCTGTCGCGCTTCTCGATGGGCCTGGTGATCGCCAGCGGCCTGACGGTCGGCACGCTCTTTACCCTGTTCGTCGTCCCCGCCGTGTATGTGATGCTGGCGGCGGACCACTCGAAGAAGCGCGGCGCCATCGATCCCGTCGAGGCCCCGGCGGCGGGCGACTGAACGCCGGAGGCGGCTTAGCCGGGGCGGCGCGGGGGACTGCCCCGGCCGCCCCGCAATGGTGTATCCTCTCCCGATGAACGCCCCCTCGAAGCAGGTCCCGGAGAAGGACGAACGCGCAGACCGGCTGGCCGCCGCCCTGCGCGAGAACCTCAAGCGGCGCAAGGCGCAGGCGCGCGCCAAGGGGGAGGTCCCGAAACCAACGGGTGCGGGACAGGGTCATCCGGCCGCCGGCAAGACCGGCGGTTGAGCCGACCCCCTCCCTCGTTTAGAAGCGCCCCAATGAGCATTCTCTCGGACCGCTGGATTCGCCGCATGGCGCAGGAGAAGGGCATGATCGAGCCCTTCGTCGACGCCCAGAAGCGCGAAGGCGTCATCTCCTATGGCCTTTCTTCCTATGGCTACGACGCCCGGGTCGGCACCGACTTCAAGATCTTCACCAACGTCAACTCGTCGGTGGTCGACCCCAAGGACTTCGACCAGCAGAGCTTCGTCGACCGCAATACCGAAGTCTGCATCATCCCGCCCAATTCCTTCGCGCTGGCCCGTACGGTCGAGTATTTCCGCATTCCGCGTGACGTGCTGGTCATCTGCGTCGGCAAGTCGACCTATGCACGCTGCGGCATCATCGTGAACGTGACTCCGCTCGAGCCCGAGTGGGAAGGGCACGTTACGTTGGAATTCTCCAACACCACGCCGCTGCCCGCGAAGATCTACGCCAACGAGGGCGCCTGCCAGTTTCTCTTCCTCCAGGGCAACGAGCCCTGCGAGGTTTCCTACCGCGACAAGGCCGGAAAGTATCAGGGCCAGCGCGGCGTCACCCTGCCGAAAATCTGAGCGGAGGCGACCATGGACAGAATTCGCATAAAGGGCGGCCGCCAGCTCAAGGGCCAGATCCGCATCTCCGGTGCCAAGAACGCGGCCCTGCCGCTGATGGTGGCGTCGATGCTGAGCGACCAGCCGCTCACCCTGCACAACGTGCCGCGCCTGGCCGACATCACCACCATGATGCAGCTCCTGCGGCAGCACGGGGTGGAGATCGAGGCGACCGCCGGCGAGAACGGCCACAGCCACGGCACGACGATGGTGCTGAAGGCGTCGAAAATCACCTCTACCACGGCGCCCTATGACATCGTGCGCAAGATGCGCGCGTCGATGCTGGTACTGGGTGTGCTGCTGGCGCGCGAGGGCGAGGCCAAGGTCTCGCTGCCGGGCGGCTGCGCGATCGGTGCGCGTCCCGTCGACCTGCATATCGCCGGCCTGCGGGCGATGGGCGCGGAGATCGATATCGACGGCGGCTATATGGTCGCGCGGGCGCCCAAGGGCCTGAAGGGTGCGCGGTATACCTTCCCGAAAGTGTCGGTCGGCGCCACCGAGAACCTCATGATCGCGGCGGCGCTCGCCAAGGGCACCACCGTGCTGGACAATGCCGCGCGCGAGCCCGAGATCGCCAATCTCGCCGAGTGTCTGTCGGCCATGGGCGTTCCGGTTGGCGGCATCGGCACTGAGACCCTCACCATCGAGGGCGTGACCTCCTTCAAACCCATCGAGCATTCGGTCATCCCCGATCGCATCGAGACCGGCACATATGCGATGGCCGTCGCGATGACGGCCGGCGACGTCGAGCTGATTGGCGGCCGGGTCGATCTGATCGACACGGTGGCGGCCAGCCTGCGCGCTGCGGGCGTCACGCTCGAGAACACCGAAAATGGCATGCGTGTCCACCGGACCAACGGCGCGCTGCACGGCGTCGATGTCATGACCGAGCCCTTCCCTGGCTTTCCGACGGATCTGCAGGCGCAGATGATGGCGCTGATGACCCGCGCCGAGGGCGCCTCGATGATCACCGAGACGATCTTCGAGAACCGTTTCATGCACGTCCCCGAGCTGATGCGCATGGGCGCCAATGTCACCATCCACCACCAGTCGGCGCTGGTGCGCGGCGTACCGAAGCTGCGCGGCGCCGAGGTCATGGCGACCGACCTGCGCGCCTCGGTGTCGCTGGCGATCGCCGCCCTATCGGCCGAAGGCGACACGATGCTGCATCGTGTCTACCATCTGGATCGCGGCTTCGAACGCCTGGAGGAGAAGCTCAGCGCCTGCGGCGCCGACATCGAGCGACTGAAGGGCTAGGCGCATGACCGCCAAGCTGAAACTGTCTGCCCTGGACGGCGACGACCTGGCCATCGTCTCGGCTGCGGTGCAGGATGCGCTGGTAGCGGTCCGCGACTGCGCCTTCCTGAAGGAGGAGGGCCGGTTCGTCCTGCTGTTGAACCGGTTCAGGTGGGAAGCGCCGGAGCAGGGTATCGGCCACACCCGGACCCATTCCGCCCTCGTTTTCAACGAGGTGACTGCCGTGCGGCACCATGACATCCCCACCGCGGAGCCCGACCGGATGCTGGAATTGCTCGCCGTGGTGCTGGAGAACGATCATTCAGTCCTGCTGCGCTTTTCGGCCGGACGGGCCATACGGCTGGAAATCGGTCGGCTTGCATGCCATTTGGGAGATGTCGGGGAGCCTTGGCCCACCCCGTGGAAGCCCGCCCACCCGGTCGAATAGCCTTTCCGGCTCCGATCAGGGGCGGGCATTCGTTACTGGAGACAGGTCGTGTCGCGCGACGCTAACGAGAAACTCATCCTGGCGCTGCCCAAGGGTCGCATCCTCAAAGAGGCCGGCCCCGTCTTTGCGGCGGCCGGCATCGTGCCGGAAGCGGCCTTCGCCGATCCCGACGCCCGCCAGCTCCGGTTCGCGACCAACCATCCCGACCTCGACATCATCCGGGTGCGGTCGTTCGACGTGGCGACCTTCGTGGCCTTCGGCGCCGCCCATCTCGGGATTGCCGGCGCCGACGTGCTGATGGAGTTCGACTACTCGGAGATCTACGCCCCGATCGATCTCAATATCGGCAAATGCCGCTTGGCCGTGGCTGAGCCGGTCGAGATGGCGGGCAAGGACGATCCCAG
>CAZPOS010000006.1:18383-19383 GCA_964588065.1 uncultured Reyranella sp. | reverse complement strand
CGTCCGCATCGCCACCAAGTATCCCGAGGTCACGCGCAAGCACTTCGCCGCGCGTGGTGTCCAGGCGGAGTGCGTCAAGCTGTCGGGTGCGATGGAGCTGGCGCCGTCGCTCGGCCTCAGTCACCGCATCGTCGATCTCGTCGATTCCGGCCGGACCCTGAAGGAGAACGGCCTGGTCGAGATCGAGCACATCGCCGACATCACCTCGCGTTTCATCGTGAATCGCGCCGCGCTCAAGACGCGGCCCGAACGGGTCGGCCATTGGATCGACCGCTTCCGCGAAGTCGCCCTCGGGGTGTCCCGTGCCGCTTAGGCTCGACGCTTCGGCGCCGGGCTTCGAAAAGGAATTTTCGGCCTTCCTCGGGCGCAATCGGGATACCGACGAAAATGTCGACCGTGTGGTTGCGGGCATCGTTGCCGACGTGCGGGCCCGCGGCGATGCGGCTGTCGTCGATTACACAGCGAAGTTCGACTGGGATGGCATCACGGCGGCCACCATGCGCGTCTCCGAAGCCGAGCGCGACGCTGCGGTGGCGCAGGTCCCGGCGGTTCAGCGCGACGCGCTGGTCTTCGCCGCCCGGCGAATCGAGGCCTTTCACCGCGCGCTGATGCCCAAGGACGTCGACTTCACCGACGCGACGGGAACGCGGCTCGGCGCGCGCTACCGTCCTGTCGACGCGGCCGGGGTCTACGTGCCGGGTGGCACGGCCGCCTATCCGTCTTCGGTGCTGATGAACATCGTGCCGGCCAAGGTCGCAGGCGTGGGCCGGATCGTCATGGTGGTGCCGACGCCCGGCGGCACGCTCAACCCTCTTGTCATGCTGGCGGCCCAGATCGCCGGCGCCGACGAGATCTGGCGCATCGGCGGCGCGCAGGCGGTCGCGGCGCTCGCCTACGGGACCGAATCGATCAAGCCGGTCGACAAGATCACCGGACCGGGCAATGCCTATGTGGCGGCGGCCAAGCGCCGCGTGTTCGGCCAGGTGGGCATCGACCTCAT
>CAZPOS010000006.1:0-18373 GCA_964588065.1 uncultured Reyranella sp. | reverse complement strand
GGCACAACGATCCGCAGTGTATCGCGGCGGACCTCCTGTCGCAGGCCGAGCACGATCCGTCGTCGCAATCGGTTCTGATCGCCGACGACGCGGCCTTCGCCGATGCCGTCCTGCGTGCGGTCGAGGCCGAGTTGAAGATGCTGGCTCGTGCCGAGATCGCTGCGGCGAGCTGGCGCGACAATGGCGCCGTGATCCTGGTGCCGGATTTCTCCGCTGCGCCACCCATCGTCGACGCCATCGCTGCCGAGCATGTCGAGCTGGCGATGGAGTTGGCGGAGGCCGAGGTTCTGTCGCAGAAGATCCGTCATGCCGGCGCGATCTTCCTTGGCCGCCACACACCCGAGGCGATCGGCGACTATGTCGCCGGCACCAACCATGTGCTGCCCACCTCGCGCGCCGCGCGCTTCTCCGGTGGGCTGGGCGTGGCCGACTTCCTGAAGCGGACATCGCTGGTCAGCTGCACGCCGCAGTCGCTGGCGGCGCTCGGCCCTTCCGCTGTGGCCCTCGCCGATGCCGAAGGACTCGGCGCCCATGGGCGTTCGGTCTCGCTCCGGCTGGGCCGCTAGCCATGCCCACCGCAGCGACCGACAAGACGCGCCGCATCGTCGACGTCGTACTCGACGAGGAATCGGTTGCGCGCCGAACGCCGGAAGTCGAGCACGAGCGGGCCGTGGCGCTGTTCGACCTGATCGAGGAGAACGATTTTTGCCTGGTGGGCAGCCAGCCCGGTCCCTACCGGCTGCGCATAGGCATCTTCGAGCAGCGACTGGTGTTCGACGTGCGCAACGAGGCCGACGAGAAGCTGCGCGATATCGTCCTGTCGCTGACCCCGTTCCGTAAGGTCGTGAAGGATTACTTCCTGATCTGCGAAAGCTATTACGCTGCCATCAAGAAGCTGGGCCCTTCGCAGATCGAGGCGCTCGACATGGGCCGGCGCGGCCTGCACGACGAGGGGTCGGAGCTGCTGCGCGAGCGGCTCGACGGCAAGATCGAGGTCGACCATGACACGGCCCGGAGGCTGTTCACCCTGATCTGCGCCCTGCACATCAAGTTGTGAGCGGGCCGGGGCGATGATCGGACTGCCGTCCAGCCTGCTCTTCGCCTGCAGCGAGAATTCGGTCCGGTCGCCGATGGCCGAGGCGCTGGCCAAACGGCTGTACGGCCACAGGGTCTATATCGACTCGGTTGGCGTGCGCGCGAGCGAGGTCGACGGGTTCGCGGTGGCCGCGCTGGACGAGATCGACATCGACGTCCACCGCCACCACGCCAAGACCTTCGACGACGTCGATGCAGCGTCGTTCGAGTTGATCGTCACCCTGTCGCCGGAAGCGCATCACAGCGCGCTGGAGTTCACGCGAGGAACGGCGACCGAGGTCGAGTATTGGCCGATGCCCGATCCCAGCGCAGTGGAGGGATCGCGGGAGACGCGGCTCGATGCCTACCGTCATACCCGCGATCAGGTTCTGGCCAGGTTGAAGGCGCGCTTCGGCATACCGATCACGCCCTCGGTCTGACCGTCTCGGCTCAGCGCTGGGTGACGTGCCCGGCCGGGTCGAGGGTAATCAGGTAGTAGGTGTCACCCTTCAGGGCCTGACCCTCCCAGCTTCCGTCCTTGTTGCGCAAGAGCATGGTGACGCCGTTGTAGCCGGCATCGTGGATCTGCTGTCGCGCGATGGCGCCTTCGGCGGTCGGCGTCCAGTTGGGCGCGGTGGTGGGCGTGAAGATCTTGTTGGGCTCGGTACCGGGTTCGCGACCGGTGGGCATGCCTTGCGCCTGGGCTGCATTCGTCGCGAGGACCGCGGCGCCGACCAGTGAGAATGCAAGCAATGTCCGGTTCATGATGTCTCTCCTCGGGTGCGAAGCGCTGCCACCACTGGAGCGCCTTCGCCCGGGAGCATTTCCGGACCGAATTGTGGGTCGATTGTGGCGGGAGCGCGCTCGTGCCTGCAGGCGAGCTTCCTGCTCTGCACGAGCGCTTGTAAGGACGCCGTCAGCGCGCGCTGTCGGAACCCGCGTACCACGCCGCGCGGTGCGAACTGTGCCGCGGCACGGGCAGGTTGATGAGATCCATGAATACCGAGGCACCGCCGTCGGCGCCCGCGAGATCGCCCTCGAGGACATCCACGTCGAAGGTCAGCTTGTCGCCGTCGAGCTTCGGCGACTTCAAGGTGACGACGGCATCCACGACGCTCGCCTTCGCCTTGTTCAGCACCGAGACCGTGGCGTTGGGCGGATCCTTGGCGAACGAATTGGGCGCCTTCGCCGTCCATTCCTCGAGCACGTGCGCGAGCATCGCATGGCCTGCGGAGCGCACCGGACGGTCGGCGAACACGATGACGCTGGGGGCGATGCCTTCGAGGATCAGCTTGTTGTCCTGCAGCTTGGCGGAGCGGGCGTTCAGCACGAACATCGAGGGGATGAGGCGCGGATGGCGGGCTGCGCCGACCACCTTGGGTAGGCCCTGCACCGAGGCGGAGGCAGGCGCGGCCGGCTGGGTCTGCGCGGCGGCGCCGAAGGCGAGGCCGAGCGTGGCGGCGGCGGTCGCGAGGGCGACGGGGAGGCGGAAGGTCTTCATGAGGGTCACCGTGCGGCTCAGTAGCAGGGCAGGAGGGGCGGCTTGCCGCAGCTCGGCGCGTTGTAGCGCTGCTGGTAGCGCGGATCGATGTCCGGCGGCGGGGGAGCGCCGGCGCCGCTATTGTACCCGCCTCCGCCATTCCACTGGCGGTTGACGGGTTCCGTCGGGGAGGGGTTCGACCAGCCGCTGAAGGTGCTGGTGCCGTCCGGGTCGCCGATCGCGGGCGTCTCGCCACCGGTCGTCTGGCTCTGGCCGTAGTACTGCGCGCCGTGCGAGCCGATGCCGAACCAGATCGTGTCGATGAATACCGAGGCGGGACCGTCGGCGGCGCCCAGAGTTCCCTCGAGCACTTCCACGTCGAATGTGAGCTTCTCGCCCTCGAGCTTGGCGGTCTTCAAGGTCACCACGAGGTCCGAGACATTGCCGCCATCCTTGTGGAAGACCGAGACCGTGGCGTTCGGCGGATCCTTGGCGAAACTGCCGGTGCGCCAGATGTCGGCCATGTCGGGCGTCACCATGTGGCCGACCGAGCGCTTCGGCCGGCTCGTGAACAGGGTCGCCGTCGGCAACACGCCGTCGAGGATCAGCTTCTGCCCGTCGAGCTTCGCACCGCGCGCATTGATGACGATCAGTGCCGTCGAATACTGCCGCTTGGCCGGCTTGCCGATCGTCTTCTGGGCCGGATGGGTGATGGCGTTAGGCGGTGCCGCGGGAACGGGCGACGCCTGGGCGAAAGCGAGCGCCGGTGTGAGCAGCAGGGCGGCCACGAGGCCAGGCATGCACCTTGAGTTCATCTTTTCTGGTCCTTCTTCCCCGGGCGTCCGCAGCCGCGTCCTGTATAAGGGAGGCGGGCTTCGGTGAGAAGGCCGCCGATCCCGGTCGTGACCCGCGTCGCCATTGACTTACCCCCTCCTGCGGCCCATTTTCCGCCCGCTTTCCCAGAAATTCACCCCAGCCGGAGGCCGGATGGCCAAAGAAGACTTGATCGAATTTACGGGCGTCGTGGCCGAGTTGCTCCCCAATGCGATGTTTCGGGTGAAGCTCGACAACGACCACGTCATTCTCGCTCACACCTCGGGCAAGATGCGCAAGAACCGCATCCGCGTTCTGGCAGGCGACCGCGTCACCGTCGAGATGACGCCCTACGACCTGACCAAGGGCCGCATCACCTTCCGCTTCAAGTAGGCGTTGCGCGCCTCGACGATCCCCCCGCTCGTGCTGGCCTCCGCGTCTCCGCGACGGCTGGACCTGTTGCGACAGGTCGGATACGAGCCCGCGACGATCGACCCTGCCGACATCGACGAAACGCCCAGGACGGGCGAGTTGCCGCGTGCCTATGCGCTGCGCATGGCGAGGACGAAGCTCGCTGTCGTACAGGAGCGACATGCCGGCGCTCTCGTGCTGGCGGCCGACAGTGTCGTGGTCTGCGGTCGCCGCATCCTGCCGAAGGCGGAAAGCGCGGCCGAGGCGCGACTGTGTCTTTCGAGACTCTCCGGGCGCCGCCATCGCGTGCTGGGCGGGGTCGCGGTGGCCGGCCTCGACGGTCGGGTGCGCACACGCCTCATCGAGACCGTCGTGCGCTTCAAGCGCCTGGAGGCGGGCGAGATCGAGGACTATCTCGCGAGCGGTGAGTGGCAGGGTAAGGCAGGCGGCTATGCCATCCAGGGCCGGGCCGCCGCCTTCGTCGCATTTCTCTCCGGCTCCTACAGCAACGTCGTCGGGCTGCCGCTTTTCGAAACCGTGGCGCTCCTGAAAGCCTGCCGGCCATGAGTCGCGTCGACCGGCTCGTCTGTCATGTCCTGCCTCAGGCTTTCCTCATGGCACTGGTGAGCGAAGGCCGCCTGGTAGAGCTTCAGGTCGTCCGCCGCGACAAGCCGTCGAGGGTGGAGAGCATCTTTCTCGGGCGTCTCGAACGCGTGATGCCCGATCTCGATGCCGCCTTCGTCGACATCGGCATCGAGAGCGCCGGCTTCCTGCGGGCCGCAGACCTGTCGGGCATCGACGGCTGGCCGCCGCTCGGCGCGCCCATTCTCGTGCAGGTGCGCAATGACGGCGAGGGCGACAAAGGTCCGCGCCTGTCGATGAACATCGCCATTGGCGGCCGCTATCTCGTCTACCATCCAAACGGGGCCGGCGTGACTTTCTCGCGACGCATCGAGGGCGAATCGGAGCGCGAGCGTCTCCGCGCTCATGTCGAGGGACTGCTGGACGGGGGGATCGTGCTGCGGACCGCGGCCGCAGGCGCCACGGCCGATCTGCTCCAGGGCGACGCTACCCGCGTGCTCGAACGCTGGGAGAAGATCAGGCGCCTGGCGCTCGACGTCGAGCCGCCGGCCGACCTGTCGTCGCGCATCCCGGGCGAGCGCGATCCGATCGCGCGGGCATTGCGCGATCACGGTGCGGACCTCGACGAGGTGATCGTCGACGACCGCGCCATGGCGCGCACGCTGCAGGACAAGATGGATCGGCTGGGCGAGAAGATCCGTGTCCGCTGGCACAACGGCACGATGCCGGCCTTCGACATCGACGACGTCGCGGGCCAGATCGATACCGCCCTGGCGCCCCGCATCGTCTTGCAGAGCGGTGTCGAGGTGCTGTTCGAGCCGGGCGAGACGCTGTGCGCGGTGGATGTCGACAGTGCGGGAGCGGGGGGGCGCCAGGGCCGCGCGCCGCGCCGGCCGGTCGACGTCAACCTTGAGGCAGCGCCGGCGATCGCCCAGCAGCTCAGGCTGCGCAACATCGCGGGCGCGGTGGTGATCGATTTCGTCACCATGCGCAGCGCCTACGACCGCGACAAGGTGCAGGCGGTGCTGGCCGAGCATCTCGCAAGCGACCCCGTGCCCACCCAGATCTATGGCTTCACCCGGCTTGGCCTGTTCGAGTTGACCCGCGCCCGGCGCGGTCCGACCCTGGCGGCCCAGCTCGAAGCGCTGGAAAAGAGCGATGACTGACCGATCCCCGCCGCTGCGTGCGGTGCGCACCGAGCCGAAATGCCCGACCTGCGGAAATCCCGCCGATCCCAAATACAAACCGTTCTGCCGCAAGCGCTGCGCCGACATCGATCTCGGGCGCTGGCTTAAGGAGGGCTACCGCATTCCGACCGAGGAAGCGCCGGGCGACGAAGACTCGGAAGATAGAGGCGGTGCCTCGGCTGGACAGCGGCGCTAGCCCGTCCTATAAGCCCGGCCGCCAACGAACGACGTGCCCAGGTAGCTCAGTTGGTAGAGCATGCGACTGAAAATCGCAGTGTCGGTGGTTCGACTCCGCCCCTGGGCACCATTCGTCTCTCTCTGCCGACGAAGTTCGCGACAGGGATCCGAGCCGCCCGAGTGGGCGGTTTTCTTTTGGGTTCCGCTCTCGTTCGAATCTCCAATCAAAACGCGACCCACTGACGATGCGCTCAAGCTCGCGTTGGCTCATGTCACGACGATGCCCTAGCGCTCCCCTGGCTGGCTCATCGCTGCCGCCCGCGGGGGGGCGCCGATCGGCTGATCGGAATGGCCGGGATCCACCACACCGAAAGTTGCACAGTTCTCAGTTTCGTGAACGGCTTTCGCGTGGCGGAGAGAGTCGCAGGGCGCCTATTGTCGGGTCAAATGCCCGCGCGTATCGCGACCCGGTTTCTGCGTGTGGCTCCAATCCAGTGAGCGTTCGATATATGACGAGACTGACCTCTTTGACTTTGTTTGCATTGCTCTTTGCTTGCAGTGCCGGAGCGCAAAGCGACGACGCTGCTTATTGCAAGAAGCTTGGCGACTACGCGACGCGCTATCTGGGCGATGCGGGCGGAAACGGTGGAACGCGGCCCGACTTCGACATTCTCGATGGAATCGCCAAGTGCAACAAGGGGGACACCGCCGGCGGCATTGCGATCCTCGAAAAGAAGATCCGCAGCAAGGGATTCACGCCGCCGGCACGGTAGTGCCGGATCGCTACGCAACGTGAACGCTGCGTCAACTTGGGCAAGTCCGCGAACATATGAAGGCGCTTTCAAGGCAACTTCCGATTGTCCTGCCGTTAACGTGGACAGGCGATGGTCAGACAGGGTGAAATGTTGGTATCGTAACGGCGGTGCGGAGTTCGCGCCGGGAAAGCAAGGACACTATCTAAATGGCTTCAGGTACCGTTAAGTGGTTCAACGCCACCAAGGGATACGGATTCATCCAGCCCGATACGGGTGGCAAGGATGTCTTCGTCCATATCAGCGCGGTCGAGCGGGCCGGGCTCAACGGCCTGAATGAAGGTCAGAAGATCAGCTACGAAGTTCAGGTCGAGCGCGGCAAGGAAGCTGCGGTGAATCTCAAGGCCTGATCACTCGCCTTCGCGCGAGCGCCGACTATTTCCCGTACTGGGCGTGACCGGCGGCTAAGAAACGAAAGAAACCATTGCGCACTCGTGGGCCGAGGAGCGCGATGGTAACGCATAAGGCTCCAGTCGTCGCGCTTGCGGCGGTTGGAGCCTTTTCTCGTTGGGCGCGGTGGAATCGTGCAAGCGTTGGCCCATGGTACGATTGCAGCCTGTAGTGTCGGCCGGCCGCTGACATCGTTCGAGACGCGGTGCGTGCTTCGTTCGGTGAAGGCTGCAGCGCTGCGGACGATCACGCGGCTCCTGCTGATCGTTCTCGCGACGACGGCCATCTGCATCGCTTCGGTTCCCGGTGCCGGCGAGGTGCGGGCCGCGACGATCATGTCACTCGCGACCCCTGCCTCGACGCCCTTTTCTTCCAGAACCGTCGCGGTCGAGACTCCGAGGCTGCGTCTGACGGGCTTGATAGAGCTGGGCGACGCGGAGAGGCTTCGCGCCCTGTTGAACGAACTCCAGGCGGTGAGGCCACCGAAGCCCGGCATGCCGCTGGCGACGATCGAACTCAGCAGCCTCGGCGGCGATCTATCGGAAGGGGTCCGGATTGGTGAGCTCCTGAGGGGATACAAGGTCGTCGCGGTCGTCCGCAGACAGGATCTCTGCCTCTCGGCCTGCGCGCTCGCTCTTCTTGGCGGCAACACCGTGCGAAGCGCCGCAGCCTATCCCTTCGACTGCAACGTCGAGGTCGGTGGAAAGGTCGCATTCCACAACTTCTTCCTCGATCGAAACCATCTGCGGCGCCTCACCTCCGACGATCCCATTGCAAGTCGTCTCCAGGGGTTCGCCGATGGGCGCAGCGGCGCCGCCATGCTGATCAAGTATGCCGCCGACATGGGACTGCCGCCGGCTTTCGCTGCCAACCTGATGGCGAGGCCGGTCGAGGAGTTCCAGTATGTCGAGACGGTGGGCGAATTCCTGGCGCTCAATCTTTGTCCCATAGGGATCGAGCGGCCGCGGCTGCCGCTGTCTCACCAGGCCGCCAATGTATGCAACAACTCACTCGCGACGCCGGTGGCGCTGTCCGCCATCATCGTCGGTCAGATCGAGCTGCCTCGGGCCCGGCAGTATCTGCTCGAGCGCGTGCAGGACGGGCTGAATGCCGCGGGGGCGCGGGGCAAGCTCGCGGACCAGTTCGCCACTTGGTCGGTGATGAGATCAAAGGAAGAGGTCGAGAAGCTCTACTACGACCTGCGCGCAGCGGGCGTCGCCCTCCCCGAGATCGTGGGGCCGACGTTCGAGGTCGCCATCAGCGAGGCAGGACATGTCCGGGCCGCCTGCTATGTCAGCCTCTCCGCCACCGATCCGGATCGTTACGAGGTCGTACTCCAGGGGGCGCGCGGCTTCGCCGAGGCGGTCCGCAAGCCCCCCGTCAATGCGCGTCGCCTGTTCCTGTACGACCGCCAGGCCGTCGCCAACCGCCGTCCGCCGTCGGACGGTCCGGAACGTGGCGCGATCGACATCGAGGAGCGGCAGGGCCCGCCGATCGGTTCGCGCCAGCTGCCGAGACGCGATCCGTTGCAGCGGTAGTCCCAAGCAGGCGCGACGGTCAGCGGCTGCCGACGACCCAGCCCGTCTCCTTGGCGAACGCCTCGAAGAATTCCGTCTCGTAGGCCCGTTCCGGCGTCTCGCGCACGAGGCTGTCGATGCGTTCGGCATCGTGACCCACCAGGATTCGCCAGCGCTCGTTGCGCACGCCGTCGAGGATGATCGTCGCCGCCTCGGCCGCCGTGGTCGGCGCTTCTTCGAGGAAACGCCGGGCGCGCTCCGCGATCATGCGCCGGACGTCGTCGTCCGAAAGACGTGTGGCATCGATGCCCATCGAAGCAATGCGCGCCCGGGCGAGGTCGACCTCGGGAGCCGTGATCTCGTCGGTCTGGTTGCCGCTCTGCAGCTTGCGCGAGTTGGCGACGATCGACGTGCCGATATGGCCGGGCATCACGACCGAACACTTGATGTGCGGGGCATTGAGGCGCAGGTCGGTGATCAGCGCTTCGGTGAAGCCTTTCACGGCGAACTTCGCGGCAGCATAGGCGGTCTGCGGGACGTTGGGAGCGATGTAGGCCCAGAAGCCGTTCACGCTCGACGTGTTGACGATGTGGCCCGCGTCGGCGCGCAGCAGCAGGGGCATGAACGTCCGCGTGCAGAGATAGACGCCGCCCCAGCAGATGTTGAACGTGCGCTCCCATTCGTCGCGCGGGTTCACGAGGAAACTGCCGCCGCCGCCGATGCCGGCATTGTTGAACAGAAGATGAATGCGATCGGTCTCGTGCTGCTGGGCTACCTCGTCGCGGAAGCGCTGCACCTGCGGCTCGTCGGCCACGTCGGCGATATGCATGGTGATGCGCTGGCCCTGGCTGAGACCGGCCATCTCGCAGAGCCGCTTGGTCTCGGCCATGGCGCTGCCCGAGACGTCGCCGAGAGCGATGCTGCAGCCTTCGGCCGCGAGCTGGCGTGCGAGTTCCCGTCCCATGCCCGTGCCGCCGCCGGTGATGACCGCGATCCTGCCTGCGAAGTCTTTCATGAGTTCCTCCCTGAGGCGGTGAGCTTATCCCATCGATGCGCGAGCGACAGGGCGCGTTGCCGCCACATTCGCGCTCTACGCACGGGCGTCCCCACGAGGAGAGAAACAGTGCCCGTCTCGATCGCTCGTCGCACGCTGCTGGCCGCGCCGCTCCTGTCGCTACCGGCTTTCGCCGAGGATACCGTGTCGGCTCTGCGCGAGCTCGAGCGGCGCAACGGCGGCCGACTTGGTGTGGCGATGCTCGATACGGCGAGCGGCCGTCGCGTCGCCTATCGTGGCGACGAGCGCTTTCCGATGTGCAGCACTTTCAAGTTTCTGGCCGCGGCCCTGGTGCTGGCACGCGTCGACCGCGGCGAGGAGAGGCTCGACCGCCGCATTGTCTTTTCCGAGAGGGAGCTGGTGACCTATTCGCCGGCGACGAAGGAGCATGCCGGACCGGCAGGGATGGCAATCGAGACAATCTGCGCGGCAGCCATGACCTTGAGCGACAACACGGCCGGCAACCTGATGCTGGCGAGCTTCGGCGGTCCGGAGGGATTGACCGCGTTCCTTCGCGGTCTGGGCGACCCGGTGACTCGCCTGGATCGGATCGAGACCGCGCTGAACGAGGGAACACCGGGCGATCCGCGTGACACGACCTCGCCGGCGGCCATGCTCGCCACGATGCAGAAGATCGTTGCGGGAGACACGCTGTCGGCAACGTCGCGAGAACGACTCGTCGGCTGGATGCTCGACAGCAAGACAGGAGACAAACGGCTGAAGGCCGGCCTGCCGGCAGCCTGGCGCGTCGGGGACAAGACGGGTACCGGCGGCCACGGCAGCGCCAACGACATTGCCGTTGCCTGGCCGCCCGGCCGCGCGCCCGTCTTGGTCACCGCCTATTATACGGGCTCCACGATTTCCGATGACGCCCGCAGCGCCGCGATCGCCGAAGCCGGCCGGATTGCGACGGTCGGGCTTGTCTGATCACTCCGATCAGGCCGGCAGCCTGGGCGCACTCGGATGCTTGGGCAGAAAGGCCGTGAGCAGGCCCAGCAGCAGCAGGAACGGCGTCACTTTGTAAACGGCCTCGATGCCGGCATGATCCGCGATCTCGCCCAGTGCCGCGGCGCCGAGGCCGCCCAGACCGAACGAGACACCGAAGAACATGCCCGCAACCAGCCCGACGCGACCAGGCAGGAGTTCCTGCGCATAGACAAGGATCGCGGAGAACGCCGACGCCATGATGATCGCCACCGTGACCGCGAGGATGCCGGTCCAGAACAAGCTGGCGTAGGGCAGCATGAGCGCGAACGGCAACGCCCCGAGGATCGAGAACCACATGACCGGGATGCGGCCGACCCTGTCGCCCACCAGCCCGCCCAGGATCGTGCCGGCGACGATGCCGACCAGGAAGGCGAACAGGAAGAGCTGCGCGGTCTGCACTTCCACCCCGAACTTCTGGATCAGGTAGAAGGTGAAGTAGGAGCCGAGGCTGGCGCTGTAGACGTTCTTGGAGAAGAGCAGTGCCACCAGGATCGCCACGGCGATGCCGACGCGCGCCTTCGACAGCGTCACGTGACCGGCGGCCGCGGCGGTCTTGCGCGCCGCCGGCTTCTGGCTGGCACGGTTGGCCTTGTACCAGTGGCCCACCTGAAAAAGCACGATCATCGCGATAAGGGCGGCGCCTGAGAACCACACGATGCTGCGCTGGCCCGCCGGCACGACGATGAAGGCCGCCAGCAGCGGGCCCGCGGCGGAGCCCATGTTGCCGCCGACCTGGAACAGCGACTGGGCGAGGCCGTAGCGCCCGCCGGCCGCCATGCGCGCGACCATCGAGGCCTCGGGATGGAAGACCGAGGAGCCCATGCCGATCAGCGCCGCCGCGAACAGGATCAGCGGATATGAGTTCGCCTGCGACATCAGCAGGAGGCCCACCAGGGTGAAGCCCATGCCGACCATCAGGGAATAGGGCTGGGGCCTCTTGTCGGTGTACATGCCGACGACCGGCTGCAGCATCGAGGCCGTGCACTGGAAGGCCAGGGTGATGAACCCGATCTGGCCGAACGACAGTGCGTATGAATCCTTGAGGATCGGATACAGCGCCGGCACCAGCGACTGCATCATGTCGTTGAGCAGGTGGCAGAAGCTCAAGGACAGGATGACGGCGAAAGTCGTGTTGTTGGCGGAGGCGGTGCTGGAAAGGACCGCGGCCGCGGGGGCAGAGACCGGGGCGGCGCCGGCTGCCATCGTGTTGTCGGACATCCGAAAACTTTAGGCGCGTGTATCCTTCGTCGCCAGCATTGCCCCGGCAGACCAGCCTTGCGGCGGCGGTGGAGCCCAACCGGTTTGAACTTTCGTGGCACCGATGCGTTGCACCGTCTGTGCGTACCGATGTTCCCGCCCGTCTCGACCGTCTCCCCTGGAGCCGATTTCATCGGCTGGTCGTGGTCGCGCTCGGCATCACCTGGATACTGGACGGGCTGGAAGTCACCCTGGCGGGCTCCGTGGCGGCAGCGCTGCAGACCAGTTCGCGTCTGCAACTCACGGCCGAACAGGTTGGACTGACGGGCAGTGCCTATCTCGCAGGTGCGGTACTGGGGGCGCTGTTCTTCGGCCATCTCACCGACCGGCTGGGCCGCAAACGGCTGTTCAATATCACACTGGGCGTTTATCTGGTCGCGACGGCGGCCACGGCCTTCTCCTGGGACTTCTACAGTTTCCTCCTGTTCCGCTTCCTCACGGGAGCGGGCATCGGCGGCGAGTATTCGGCGATCAATTCTGCGATCCAGGAGTTGATTCCCGCCCGACTGCGCGGCCGCATCGATCTCGCGATCAACGGCAGCTTCTGGTTGGGGGCCGCCGGCGGGGCGCTGCTGTCCGTCTGGCTGCTCGACCCCACCGTTCTCGACCCCGACATGGGCTGGCGGGTCGCCTTCGGCAGCGGTGCCTTGCTGGGACTCGTGATCCTCTATTTGCGCCGCTTCCTGCCGGAGAGTCCGCGCTGGCTGATGATCCATGGCAAGCCTCGCGAAGCCGAGGGTGTCGTGGAGCAGATCGAGGCACGGGTCGAAGCCGATACGGGCCGCAAGCTGGAGCCGGTGACGACCACGTTGTCGCTTGGCGATCCGCACAAGACGACGATGGTTTCGGTCGCGCGCACCCTGCTGAAGCACTATCGCGGTCGCACGACGCTCGGCCTGGTGCTGATGGCCTCTCAGGCCTTCGTGTACAACGCGATCTTCTTCACCTACGCGCTGATCCTCACCAAGTTCTACCACGTCGCGGCCGACGAGGTCGGTCTCTACATCCTGCCCTTCGCCATCGGCAACTTCCTGGGACCGCTGCTGCTGGGGCCGCTGTTCGACACGCTGGGGCGGCGGCAGATGATCACGGCGACCTACGCGATCTCCGGCGTGCTCCTGGCCGTGACAGGCTGGATGTTCGACGCGGGTCATCTCAACGCCACGACCCAGACGGCGATGTGGAGCGTCGTCTTCTTCTTCGCTTCTGCAGCGGCCAGTGCGGCCTATCTCACGGTCGGCGAATGCTTTCCGCTCGAAATCCGGGCGCTTACCATCGCGCTGTTCTATGCCTTCGGCACGCTGATCGGCGGGGTCGGCGGACCGTGGCTGTTCGGCGTTTTGATCGCGGGCGGCAGCTCGACCGAGATCATGTGGGGCTATCTGCTGGGCGCCGCGCTGATGATCGCGGCGTCCCTGGTCACGCTGAAGCTCGGCATCGCCGCCGAGTGCAAATCGCTGGAGGAGGTGGCGCCGCCTCTCTCCAGCGACCAACGTCTGTAGTCAGGCGACGCGAACCGGCCGGGCCCGCTGGTTGTAGAGCAGTTTGCGCAGGCGCTCCTGTTCCTCGGGCGGTAGTTTCTCGCGATCGACGGCGAGATCGGCGCCCACGGCCATTCCTTTCTGGACCGCAGACCGCGCGCCCAACTCCTCGAAGTAGGGGAACTCCTCGATCTCCTGGCCCTGGAACTTCCAGTTCACCGTCCACGGGTAGCAGATCATGTCGGCGATCGTGTACTGGTCGCCCGCCAGGTATTGGTGCTTGTAGAGGCGGTTGTTCAACACGCCGTACAGCCGGTTGACCTCGTCGGTGAAGCGCCGGATCGCATAGCTCTGGTCGCCTTCCTTGGCCTGGTCGAGCCGGCGGAAATGACCGCACTCGCCGCTTTTCGGTCCCTGGTTGGCCATCTGCCAGATCAGCCATTCGTTGACTTCGTGCTTGGTCCGCAGGTCCTGCGGGTAGAACTTCCCGGCCTTCTCGGCGATGTACATCATGATGGCGCCGGACTCGAAGACGACCAGCGGCCTGCCGCCGTCGGCCGGGGCGGTGTCGACCATCACCGGCATGCGATGATTGGGATTCATCTCCAGGAATTCGTCCGAGAACTGGTCGCCGCGGCCGATGTTCACCGGCACGACCGTGTAGGGCAGGCCGCACTCCTCGAGCAGGATGGTGACCTTCTTGCCGTTGGGCGTGGGCCAATAGTGCAGATCGATCATGCAATTCCTCCAAGGAGTTCGGGACGGGAAACGGCGAGCGTCGGCCGGTCGCCGCGAGCCGTCAATGGTGTATGGTCCGCGCAAACCGACGGCCCGGGGAGACGACAGGATGGCGGACACAAGACGGGATCCGAGATCGATTCGCCGGCGGGAGGACCATCGCTTCCTCACCGGCTCGGGGCGCTATGTCGATGACATCGTCGATTCCGCGGCACTCCATGGTCACATGCTGCGCTCGCCGCATGCTCATGCCCGCATCTGCCGCATCGATACGGCACGGGCGGCGTCGCTCCCCGGTGTCCATATGGTCGCGACGGCGGCCGACCTTGCAGCCGACGGCCTCGGCATGATGCCCTGCCTGGCCGCGGTTACCCCGCTGATCGTGCCCCCCCGACCGGCACTGGCGGCAGGCCGTGTCCGCCATGTCGGCGATCCCGTGTGCTTCGTCGTTGCCGACAATGCCGACCTCGCGCGCGAGGCGGCGGAAGCGATCGAGGTCGACTACGAACCCTTGGCCTCGGTGGTCGACGGGCGCGCGGCGCTGATCGCCGGCGCGCCTGCGCTCTGGGAGCAGGCGCCCGGCAATCTCGCCTATCATGTCCGTCGTGGCGATCGCGCCGCGGTCGACGAGGCGATGAAGCGGGCGGCGCACGTCGTCGAGGTCGACGTGACCAACAACCGCGTCATCGTCGTGCCGCTGGAGCCGCGCGCCGGCATCGCGCGCTACGATGCGCCGACGGATACGTTGGACCTCGAACTGACGGGGCAGGGCCTGCACGGAATCCGCCGACAGCTCGCGGAGTTCGTCTTCAAGGTCTCGCCTGAGCGCATCCGGCTCCATGCGCCCGATGTCGGCGGCGGCTTCGGGATGAAGAACTTCCTCTATCCCGAATGGATTCTGCTGCTGTGGGCGGCCCGCCGCCTGAAGCACGCGGTACGCTGGCGGGCCGACCGCGCCGAGGAGTTCGTCACGGGCGCGCAGGGGCGCGACATCGACGCGACGGCACGGATCGCGCTCGATGCGACGGGCCGTATCCTGGCGCTCGACGTCGCAATGGTCGCCAATCTCGGTGCCTATCTCTCGGGCAACGGGCCCGGCGCCTCGGTCGTCGCCGCCTCGACGGCGCAGGGCGGTGTCTATGACATCCCCGCGATCGCTGTCGACGTGCGCGGCGCCTTCACGAACACGGTGCCGGTCGACGCCTATCGCGGCGCGGGCAAGCCCGAGGCCAACTACGTCGTCGAGCGCGCCATTGAAGCGGCTGCGCGGGCACTCGGCCGCGACCCGGCCGAGCTGAGGCGGCAGAACCTCATCTCGGCCTTTCCCCATCGGACCGCGATGGGAATGGCGATCGACTCCGGCGACTTCGTAGCCAACCTCGATGCCGCCGTCGCACGCGTACCGGGCTTCGAGGCGCGCCGCGCCGATGCCCGGGCGCGAGGCCGGCTGCGGGGACTCGGCGTGGCCTGCTTCCTGGAAACATCGCGCGGCGCGCCCAATGAAGGGGCGGAGGTGCGCTTCGAGCCGGATGGCAGCGTGATGATCGCCGTCGGGACCGAATCGAACGGGCAGGGGCACGAGACGTCCTTCGCCCAGATCGCCTCGCGGCATCTCGGCCTGCCCATCGAGACATTCCGCTACGTTCAAGCCGATACGCGGGCCGTCAAAAGCGGGGCGGGCCACGGCGGCGCGCGCTCGATGCACATGGGCGGCGCGGCGCTGGTCAAGGCCATGGACGCAGCCCTTGCGAAAGCGCGCCGGCTGGCGGCCCATCTCTTGCAAGCCGGCGAGCATGAGCTCGACTACGACCAGGGGCGCTTCACAGCGCGTGGCAGCGACCGTGCCATCGATCTCGCGTCGCTGGCAGCGGCCGCGCGAGACCCCGCCAATCTTCCGGACGGCATGTCGCCCGGGCTCGGCGAGCACGTCTTGAACATCACCGACGTCTTCACCTTCCCCAGCGGCTGCCATGTCGCCGAGGTCGAGATCGATCCCGAGACTGGCGCAGTCGAGTTGCTCGGCTATACCGCGGTCGACGACTATGGCCGCCTGATCAACCCGCTGCTGACCGAGGGCCAGGTTCAGGGGGGCCTCGCACAGGGAATCGGGCAGGCGCTGCTGGAGCACACGGTCTACGATTTCGAGGCAGGCCAGCTGCTCAGCGGCTCGCTGATGGACTACGCGCTGCCGCGCGCAGCGGACCTCCCGTTCTTCGACGTCGAGCTCGTCGAGCGGCCGACCGAAGCCAATCCGCTGGGCGTCAAGGGTTCGGGACAGGCCGGCTGCATTGGCGCGCCCCAGACGGTGATGGCCGCCGTCTTGGATGCGCTGCGGTCCGCAGGCGTCGAGCGGCTGGAAATGCCGGCCACACCGTTGCGCGTCTGGGAGGCGCTGCGGGCCGCGAAGCCGGGGCGTTGAAGCGGCCCGCGGCCCAGCCGGCGCGTCCCGGCCAGCGCATCCTGGCGGGCATTCTCTTCATGTGCGGCGCCGGCCTGCTGTTTCCCGTCATGAGCGGCTTCGCGAAATTTCTGGGCGCCGACTACAATACGCTTCAGATTTCCTGGGCACGGGCCTTCGGGCACATCGTGTTCATGCTGATCGTCTTCCTGCCGCGTTTCGGACTCGGCATGCTGCGCACGCGCCGGCCGGGCACGCAGCTGATGCGCTCGCTGATGCTCTTCACCTCGAACGCCGCGAGCTTCCTCGCCATCGTCTACATCCCGCTCGGCAAGGCCGCCGCTATCACCATGATGGCGCCGCTGCTGGTGCTGCCGCTGGCCTGGCTCGTTCTCGGCGAGCGGGCGGCCCGCACCCACATCGTGGCGCTCGCGGTCGGCTTCGGAGGAGTGCTCATCCTGATCCAGCCAGGCAGTGCGGTGTTCCAATGGGCGGCCCTGCTCTCGCTGCTGAGCGCGGCCTGCTACGCGATCTACCAGGTGCTGACGCGCCTCATCTCGGCCATCGACACGCCGGAAACCTCGACGATCTACAGCTCGCTCGTGGGTGGCTTCGGCATGCTGCTGGTTCTGCCGTTCGTATGGAAGACGCCGCACGGCGCTCGCGACATCATCTTCTTCTGCAGCCTCGGCGTGCTCGGTGCCATGGGTCATTACTTCGTCGCGCGGGCGCTTGCCTATGCACCCGCCAACATCGTGGCGCCGTTCCAGTACATGCAGCTCATCGGCTCGGTGGTCGTGGGCTACCTCTTCTTCGGCGATTTCCCCGATTTCCTCGGCTGGGTCGGCGCCGCCATCATCGTCGGCGCCGGCCTCTACATCGGCTGGTCGCAGCGCATGCCCGGCTAACCGACCGTTACCGGCGAGAAATCGACGTACCAGCTCTTGGGGTGGACGTAGCCCTTCACCTTCGACGAGATCGCGTTCGGCCAGACGTCGTGGACGAACCAGACGAACACCGCCTCGTCGACCATGCGGGTGTTGATCTTCGCCAGCACCTTGTCGAGTTCAGCCGGATCGGACGTGCTGCGGGCCTCGGCGGCCAGCTTGTCGAATTCGGGATCGTTGATGTAGCCCCAGTTCGAGCCCTTGGGCGGGACCTGCTGGCTGTCGACGAAGCGCATGAAGGCGTTGTGCGGGTCCATCGTGTTCCAGCTGACGTTGATGGCGCTGAACGACGCGGCTTCCGGCGCCTTCGCGCCCTGGCGCATGAAGTTGAGCAGCGCGTTCCAGTCCATCACCTGGAACTCCAGCTCGACGCCGACCTCGGCGAACTGCTGCTGGATGAACTCGTTCATGATCAGCGGATACATCTGGCCCGAGCCGGAGGTGGAGATGGCGACCTTCATCTTCAGCTTCTTCTGCGGACCGTAGCCGGCCTCTGCCAGCAACCTCTTGGCTTCCGCCGGATCGTAGCGGATCTTGAAGGTCGGATTGCCGAACCACGGATGGTCGGCCGGCACGCAGCCGACGGCAGGAGCGGCAAGGCCGTTCAGCAGCTTCACCATCGCGTCGCGGTCGATCGCCAGATTGAGCGCCTTGCGCACGCGGATGTCTGCCGTCGGCGCACCCGGCAGCATGCTGAGCGTATAGGGCCACATGTGCGGGATGGCGTTCGTCTCGATCTTGCAGCCGCCGGCGCGCAGCTTGTCGAGCGAATCGGGCGCGGGCGCCTCGATCCAGTCGACCCGACCGGACAGGAGGGCCGCCGTGCGCGTCGAGACGTCGGGGATGGGCAGCAGCACCATGCGCTCGCTCTTGGGGATTCGTGCCTTGTCCCAGTAGTCGTTGTTGCGCTCCAACTCGGCGCGCTCGCGCGGTGTCCACGCCTTCATCTTCCACGGGCCGGTGCCCGAAGGAGACTTGCGATAGGCTTGCCAGTCGCGGCCGACCTTATCGAAGTTGGCCGGGCTCGAGATCGGAAAGCGGTTGAGCAGCGACGGCATGATCGTGTCG
>CAZPOS010000005.1:54994-57214 GCA_964588065.1 uncultured Reyranella sp. | reverse complement strand
CGCGCAATTCACCCATGCGCATATGGTGCGCTTCGAGAGGCACCTCCCCGGCCCGCCGGCACAGGCGTGGGGCTACCTTGCAGATCCCGGCCGGCTGCCCGGCTGGTACGGCGACGGCCGGATCGAGCCAAGGCTAGGGGGCGCCGTCTCGCTGATGGGGGGCCACATTCGCGGCGTCGTCACGCAATGGCAGCCGCCGGGCCGGCTCGCTTACACATGGAACGTGTACAATCCGGGTGACGCCACGTCGCCCTACCCGGAATCCTATGTGATCCTGACCCTGGCGCCGACCGCCGAGGGGACCGTCTTCACCCTGGAGCACCTGCCGGTCCTCGAGTCGTTCGTGAAGCTGAACGCCATGGGCTGGCACACCTTCATCGACATGGTCGATGCCGCGGTCCGCGGCGGACCGGTGCAAGGCCGCGATCACTACATGGCCGAGAATGCCCGGCAGTATGGCGTCGACCTCGGCAACCCGGCGGGCTGATGGCTATTCGATCGACACGGTCCGGCGAATCTCGTCGTTCTTGAAGCCGATCATCATCGGGCGTGCAACGCCTGGCAGGGCAATGACGTCGTAGAGTTCGTTAATCACACCCTCCAGCCGCAGCCAGTGCGCAACGTCACCGGTCCGTGTGTCGATCACGAACACGCCGCAGCGCGGTCCGACCTTGGCCGCGGCAAGCCGTTCCTGTAGCGGCAGCCCGGCGAAGGTTCGGTTCTCCCGGGGCTCCGAGAGTCCCACCAGCGCATAGGGGCCGACGAAGTCGAGCCCCCGAAGGTAGCCCGGACAGAACGCCAGGGCCTCGAAGCGGCCAGTCGCCAGGTCGACGGTCCCCACCTCGCCCGCGCCGGAGTTCAAGACCCAAAGCCTGCCCTCGTGCAGGCGCGGCGAATGCGGCATCGAGAGACCACGGCACACGACCTCGCCCGACGCGACGTCGATCACGACGCCGCCGCCCGTACGATGCTCGCGCCAGCCATCGGCGACGTCGGTCTCGGCAACACAGGTGACATAGGCTGGCCGACCGTCGCGCATGGCCAGACCGTTCAGGTGGCAGCGATCCTCCGGCGCCAGCCGCGAGATGAAGGGCGGCTTCCACAGCGGTTTGAAGCTGTGCGTCTCGCTCGTGGTCGCGAGGCAGGAGAACAGGGTGTTGACGAAGACCAGCCTGCCGTCGGTATCGTAGGCGAGGTCATGAACGTCGAGGTCGGCGGTATAGCTTGCGGCTTGCGGCACGAACAGCGCGTCGTAACCGGCCGCACCCGGCGTGCCGCCCGCGGCATCGACGAAGCTTGTGATCTGGATCATCGACGCGATGGCCAGCCGCGAGCCACGGACGGCCATGCCCATGGGGCGCTCCAGCGTGCGCTCGAACACCGAGAGCCGACCCGCCTGCCTGTTGGTGCCGATCAGGACGACCTTGCCGCTCTGGTAGGTCGATATCGCGAGGCTGCTGCCGCTGTCCGCGAGCCAGCTCACGAACTGCCGGGAAGTGGTTGCGATGAAGGCCGGCTTCTCCGCAACACTGGGTGCGGCATCATGCTCGACAGTCATATCTCTTTGATCTCCATGATTCGCCAGACCGACTCGCTCCGGGCCTCGAAGTGATCCATGGCGTATGAGATGCAGTCGATTTCTGCAACACCGCGCACCGTCATAGCCGGTCTCGTCGACGCAGAGAGACGCGTTGACCTGGGTGGCGGTGGAGCGCCATCGTTTGGACCTGTATTCAGCGTCTTGCTCATAGGGACGGCGGTGCGTCGGCGTCGGACTTGACCAGGAAATGGGCGTTGGCGGTGGCCACGGGCCTGGAGCGGTCCTCCTGCCAGGCCTCGGCGAAGACGTTGACCATGCGTCGTCCCTGCTTGGTCACCTTGGCGCAGGCGATCACGTCGACCGGACGGGCCGAGCGCAGGTAGTCCACCGTGATGTTGACGATCTTCGGCACCGTCTCGGTCTCCGTCTCCCAAAGCAGATGAAAGATCGCGGCCATCTCGAGCATCGCGCCCAGGGTGCCGCCATGGATTGCCGGCAGGAAGGTGTTGCCGATCAGCTCCGGATGATAGCGCATGCGGGTCAACAGCTCGCCGGTGCCGTTTTCCGGGGCGATCTGCATCCAGCGGGCATAGGGGATGGCCTCGGCCAGACGGGTGACATCGCCTTCCTTGCGTGCTTCGGCCAGGCGTTGGAGCAGCGCGCTCATGGCTTGTCCCCCA
>CAZPOS010000005.1:35389-54984 GCA_964588065.1 uncultured Reyranella sp. | reverse complement strand
AGCATGAAGGTGCCGGCGGCGGCCGCGATCGGGTCCTTGGCATCGCCGTGATGGGCGAAGGCGCGGGTGAAGGCGACCGACCGCGTGATGCGATAGCACTCGGCCTCGGCGATCACCGGCTTGCCGGGCTCCGCCGGCCGCACATAGTCGATGCGCAGGTCGAGCGTCGCGAACGGCTCCGGCGCCTTCAGCATGGTGGCGACCGACATGCCGCAGCAGCCGTCGAGCATGGCGGTGAGCGGCCCCCCTGCCAGCACGCCGGTCTCGGGATTGCCCACCAGTTCCTCGCGCCATTCGAGCTGCATCGAGGCGAAACCGCGCGAGGCGCCGATCACCTTCAGGCCGAGCGCCTTGTTGTGCGGGATGTTGTCGGAAAACCATTGCTGGAAGAGCGCGATGCGCTCCTCCTTGCTGGTGAGAGGAGGCATGCGAAACTCCGCAGTTTTGCAGGGTCCGAGCTCTCAATGGAGGCTCATCGCTCGGCCCATCGGTGTATGAGCGAGGCTATACCGTTCCGCGCGGATGTCGTAACGGAGAATCGTCGAATAGGCTTTCGGGGGAGAGCAAGATGATCAAAACATGCGCGAATGCCGCGCTATTCGTGATCGCTTCATCGTCGGTCGTGTTTGCGCAGGAGGAGCCGTGGGGCGGAAACGTCCCCGGGTGGAAGTTCACCCAAACGGCGGAGTCCGGAGGCGTCGCCAACTGCCGCGCGACGCAGGGTCCAAACATCATCTCGAGGCGAAACGACGGGCGTACCTACGTTTCCGTACCCGCGCCCGCGGCCTTGCCGAAGGGCTGGTACAGGGAAGGCAGGGCCACCATCATCATCGGCGGCAGTGCAGAGCCGATCGACGCCGCGGTCGACGGCCGCCTCCTATTTTACATCGAAGAAGGCAACTATCCGGTGCTCATCCGGGCACGCGGGTATCAGTGGCAGGTCAGCGGACCGGGCGGGCTGGTAAAGGGCTCGGTATCGTATTCCGGCGACATCGCGAAGGTCTTCTCGGAAGTGCGTGCCTGCGCCAACGCGAACAGCACCACGTCGAAGGCTCAGCCGGCAGCGAGCCGCACTCCCAGATGGTCCGGCGACTGGGTCTGGATTCGTCCCATGATCATCTTCGGGAAACCGGTCGACACCAAGGGCCAGCGACTGTCGATCGAACTGCTGCAGAACAACCGCGTGAACATCTGCGTCGACCTTCGACGGAACGATACCTGTAAGACCAACGTCCCCTTCGCCGAGAAAAACGGCGTCTACACCTTGTCCGTAAACGGATCGGAACTCTACGAGATCCAGGCGGTCAACGACGAGCTGCGCGGACAGTTCTGGTGGGACAGGGCGAACCGGACAAAGACCGGTCCGGACGGAACGTTCCTCCTCAAGCGATAGCGCAGACTCAGAATCCCATCTGCCGGGCGGCGAGGTCCTTCATGATCTCCGTCGATCCGCCGCCGATCGACATGACCTTGGTCTCGCGATAGATGCGCTCGACCTTGGCGCCGCGCAGGTAGCCGGCGCCGCCGAAGATTTGCATCGCCTCGTTGGCACAATACTCCATCGTCGAGGTCGCGAGGTTTTTCAGCATGCAGATCTCGGCGACCGGCTTCTCGCCCTGCCCGACCCGATACGCCAGCAGTTCGAGTGTCGATTTGGCGGCGTTGATGCGCATCGCCATGTCGACCAGCCGGTGGCGCACGACCTGGTTGGCGATCAGCGGCTTGCCGAAGGTGTGGCGCTCGCGGGCATAGGCGATCGCCTCGTCGAGGCAGACCTTGGCATAGCCGCAGGCACCGGCCGCCATGCCCAGCCGTTCCGAATTGAAGTTCAGCATTATGCCGATGAAACCGCGATTTTCCTCGCCGATCAGGTTCTCGACCGGGACCTTCACATTGTCGAAGAAGAGCTGGGCGGTGTCCGAGGCCCACCACCCCATCTTCTTCAGCTTGGAGCGGCCAAAGCCTTCGCGGTCGCGCTCGATCAGCAGCAGGGAGACACCTCCCGCCCCCGGGCCGCCGGTGCGGACCGCAACCGTGTAGTAGTCGGCCCGCATGCCCGAGGTGATGAACATCTTGGAGCCGTTGACGACATAGTGGTCGCCCTCGCGCCGCGCCGTCGTCTTGAGATTGGCGACATCCGAGCCGCCGCTGGGCTCTGTGATCGCCAGCGCGCTGATCTTCTCGCCGGCCAGGACCTCGGGCAGCACCTTGCGCTTCATCCATTCCGGTCCCAGCGCGGCGATCGGAGGCGCGCCGATCGTGTGACTGTTCAGGCTGGCGTTGAGGCCGCCGCTGCCGTGGCGCGCCATCTCCTCGGCCTTGACGATGCCGAAGAACGGGTCCGTCGGAACACCGCCATACGCCTCCGGGAAGCCGAGCTGCATGAGGCCCGCCGCCGAGGCCTTGCGGTAGAGCTCGCGCGGGAATTCCTCGGCCTCGTCCCACTGATCGACATGGGGCATCAGTTCGCGGTCCACGAAGCGCCGGACGGTGTTCCGGAACGCCTCGTGCTCCTCGGTGTAGAAGGGCGACGGCAGCCGGCCCGACGGCAGGACCTGGTCGGCGAGCGACATGAATTTCTCCGCTGACGTGCGTTGGCTCGATCAACAGTACAGCGCGCCGGCTGAAAATCCATTGACTCTCCGCCGCGCGGCCATGTCTTATGATTCAAGTTAAACGCGAAGCCATTAACGGCCGGTTGACAGGGTTAGGGAATGCTCGACTTCATCCAGCAGCTGGTGAGCGGTATCGCGCTCGGCTGTGTCTACGGCCTCATCGCACTGGGCTTCGTCCTCATCTACAAGGCGACAGAGGTCGTGAACTTCGCCCAGGGCGACCTGATGATGCTGGGCGGCTTCTTCGTCTTCACCTTCATCGGCCTGATGGGCCTCGACTACTGGCTGGGCTTCCTGTTCGCGGTCTGCGCCATGGCGGTCTTCGGCATGGCGACCGAACGGATCCTGATCCGACCGATCCTGGGCTATCCGCAATTCTCCATCGTCATGGCCACGATCGGGCTGGGATATTTCCTCCGGTCGGTCGCCGGCATGATCTGGGGCACCGACGACCTCAAGATCGAAACCCCCTTCTCGACCGGGGTCTTCAAGCTGGGCGACCTGGTCATCGCGCACGACAAGCTGTCGGTGATCGTGGCCACTGTCATCCTCTGCGCGGTGCTCTACGCCTTCTTCAACTACACCCGGATGGGCACCGCTATGCGGGCCACATCGGAGAACATGCTGGCTGCCTACTACATGGGCATCCCGGTCAAGCGGGTCGTCTCGCTGATCTGGGCGATCAGCGCCGCGGTGGCGGCGACCGCCGGCGTGCTGCTGGCGCCGATCACCTTCATCCATTCCAACGTCGGCCTCGCCCTCGGCCTCAAGGCCTTTCCGGCCGCGGTTCTGGGCGGCTTCGGCTCGATCCCCGGCGCCCTCATCGGCGGCCTGATCATCGGCGTCATCGAGACGCTGGCCGGCTTCTACCTGCCGCAGGGCTGGAAGGACGTCGCCCCCTACGTCGTGCTGCTGATCGTCCTGCTGGTCCGGCCACATGGGCTGTTCGGCCCCAGCATGCGCAAGAAGGTCTGAGCCCATGCGTTTCGTCTTCAAGACTGACTACGACCAGGACATCCGCCTCCTGAAGCACGGCGGCTACTGGTGGTCCTACGGCGCGCTGCTGGCGCTGATGATCGCCTTCCCCTACCTGGTCGGCAGCTACCTGCAGAGCCAGATCGTATTCGTGTTCATCTACGCCATCGTCGGCGTGGCGCTGATCATCCTCACCGGCTTCACCGGCCAGGCCTCGCTGGGCCACGCCGCCTTCCTGGCCATCGGCGCCTATACCGCCGGCTTCATGCAGAGCCAGGGAATATCCTTCATCGTCTATTTCCCGGCCGCGGCCATCATCACCGGCGCCGTGGGCGCGATGGTCGGCTTTCCTGCCTTGCGCCTCAGCGGCATCTACCTGGTGATCGCCACCATCGCCTTCGCCTTCATCGTCGAGGAGATCCTGGCACGCTGGGAATCGGTCACGCACGGCAACGAGGGCATGCGGGTCCGCACGATCGATCTCCTTGGCCAGCCGATCCCGCGCGACGGCGATGCCTTCTACTTCCTCTGCCTGCTTGTCCTCGTCGGATCGATCCTGCTGGCGCTGAACCTGCTGCGCTCGCCCACCGGCCGCGCCTTCATCGCCATCCGCGATTCCGAGACCGCAGCCAAGAGCATGGGCATCGACCTGGCCGGCTACAAGGTGAAGTCCTTCGCCATCAGCGCCGCCCTCACCGGCATGGCGGGCGTGCTGTTCGCCCACAAGATGTCGTTCATCTCGCCCGAGATGTTCACCCTGCTCCTGTCGATCGAGTTCATCATGGTGATCATCATCGGCGGCGCCTTCGGGGTGCACGGCGCCGTCCTGGGCGCGATCTTTATCGTCATGGTCGACCCCTTCCTGACGGCGCTGAAGGACGACGTGCCGGTGCTGGGAGCCAGCCTCGCCACGACGCTCGGCATGTCCTCCGAAGCCGCTGGAAGGCTGCGGGAGACCATGTCCTCGATCGGCTCGGCCGCCGGCCTCAAGGGCGCGATCTACGGTCTCATCATCATGATGTTCATCCTGTTCGAGCCCTACGGCCTCTACGGCCGCTGGCTCAAGGTGAAGCTCTTCTTCCAGCTCTTTCCGCTCTACAAGAAGGCCACCTTCAAGCGACAGAAGACCTACGTGAAGTCGGAGCGCAACCGATGAGCTTCTTCACGGTCGACGGGATCTCGCTGCAGTTCGGCGGTCTCAAGGCGGTCGACAGCGTCAGCTTCAGCGTCGAGAAGGGCGAGATCTTCACCATCATCGGCCCCAACGGCGCCGGCAAGACCTCGATCTTCAACCTGATCTCGCGGCTCTACGACCCGACCTCGGGAAAGCTGTTCTTCGAGGGTCGCGACATCACCGAGGTGCCGGCGCACCAGATCGCCAAGCTCGGCATCGCACGCACCTTCCAGAACATCGAGCTGTTCGAAAACGCCACCATGCTGGCCAACCTGCTGGTGGGACGTCACTGCCACGCCACCACCCAGCTGTGGCAGGAGATCCTGTTCCTGCCGTCGGTTCGCCGGGCCGAGAAGGAGCACCGCCGCAAGGTCGAGGAGGTGATCGAGTTCCTCGACCTCCAGGCCTATCGCGAGAAGCTGATCGCAGGCCTGCCCTACGGTGTGCGCAAGGTCGTCGAGGTCGCCCGCGCCCTCTGCTCGGAGCCCAAGCTGATCCTGCTGGACGAGCCCTCTTCCGGCCTCAACGTCGAGGAGACCGACGACATGTCGTTCTGGATCCGCGACATCCGGACCGAGCTGGGCGTTACGGTCCTCATGGTCGAGCACGACATGAGCCTGGTGAACCGTGTCTCCGACCGTGTGCTGGCGCTGAACTACGGCAAGGTGCTGGCCTCCGGCACGCCGGCCGAGGTGCAGGCGCACCCCGACGTCATCGCGGCCTATCTCGGCGCCTGAGAGGAGCGGACATGAGCGACGACCCGATCCTCAAGGTCTCCAACATCGAGAGCTACTACGGCCCGATCATGGCGATCCGCGGCGTCAGCCTGGCCGTGCCGCGCGGCAAGATCATCACCGTGCTGGGCGCCAACGGCGCCGGCAAGACGACGATCCTCAAGACCATCTCGGGCGTGCTCGACCCTCTGAAAGGGACGATCGAGTTCGAGGGGAAGGCGATCCAGCGCATGGATGCCGACAAGATCGTTCGGCTCGGCCTCAGCCATGTCCCCGAGGGCCGCGAGGTCTTCCCCTTCCTTACCATCCGCGAGAACCTCGCGATGGGCGCCTTCCTGCGCACCGACCGCGATGGAGTCGCCCGCGACCTGGAGAAGGTCTTCGGCTATTTTCCCCGCCTCAAGGAGCGCATCGACCAGCCGGCGGGCTCGCTGTCGGGCGGCGAGCAGCAGATGCTGGCGATCGGCCGGGCGCTGATGAACCGGCCGAAGCTGCTGCTGCTCGACGAGCCCTCGCTCGGCCTCTCGCCGCTGCTGGTGAAGGAAATCTTCAGCATCATCCGCCGCGTCAATGCCGAGGAAGGAACGTCGATCCTCCTGGTCGAGCAGAATGCCAAGATGGCACTGGAGACGGCCCACTACGGCTACGTGCTCGAGGTCGGCCGGGTCGTGATGGACGATACCTGCGAGCGGCTGATGAACAGCAAGGACATCCAGGAATTCTATCTCGGCGCCAAGGAAGAGAGCGCCCGCGGCGAACGCCGCTGGAAGAAGAAGAAGAACTGGCGCTGACGGGAGCGAAGACACCATGCCCCCCAAAGCGACGCTGACGGTTGCCGAGACCCTCCCCAAGAGCTTCGTGCTGTCCTGCCGGACGCGCGGCGCGCGGCCGGCGATGCGCGAGAAGCTCTACGGCATCTGGAACGCCATCTCCTGGACCCAGTGGCTCGAGCGATCCAAATCCATCACCTTTGCCCTGCACGAGATCGGTTTCCGGCCGGGCGACGTCGCTTCGGTGCTGGCCAACACCGTGCCGGAGTGGAACTACGCCGACTTCGGCATCCTGTGCGCCGGCGGCGTGTCCTCGGGCATCTATCCAACCGACTCCGCCAAGCAGGTCGAATACCTGATCAACGATTCGAAGACCTCGGTACTGTTCGTCGAGGACGACGAGCAGCTCGACAAGGCACTGGACGTGCGCGGGCGCTGCCCCACCCTGCGCAAGATCGTGGTGTTCGACATGGAGGGCCTCCGGACCTTCGACGATCCGATGGTCGTCTCGCTCGACGAGTTCATGGCGTCGGGCCGCAACTACGGCCAGGGCAAGGACGCGCTGTTCGATGAGCTGGTCGCCTCGCGGACGCCCGACGATCTCGCCATCCTGGTCTACACCTCTGGCACGACCGGGCCGCCCAAGGGCGCGATGCACAGCCATCGCAACGTCGTCTACACGATGCAGAACTGCATGCATCCGGAACTCTCGCTCTCCTGGTACGAGGGCGACGAACGGCTGGCCTTCCTGCCGCTCTGCCATGTCGCGGAGCGCATTGCCGGCAGCTATTATTCGGTCGCGACCGGCGTCTGCAGCAACTTCGCCGAAAGCCCCGAGACGGTGCCGGACAATATCCGCGAGGTGCAGCCCACCCTGTTCGGTGCCGTGCCGCGCGTCTGGGAGAAGTTCTACGCCGGCATCACCATCGCCCTGAAGGACGCCACGCCGCTGCAGCAATGGGCCTACCGGCGCGCGATCTCGGCAGGCCTCGCCATCGCCGACGCGCGGCTGGCGCGGCGCGCCCCGACCGCGCTGGAGAAATTGCGCTTCCAGGCCGCCTACTGGCTGGTGCTGAAGAACATCCGGCGCATGATCGGGCTCGACCGTTGCCGCTGGCTGTTCACCGGTGCCGCGCCGATTTCCCCGGAACTGATCCGCTGGTACCTCGCGCTCGGCCTCGACATGTACGAGGTCTATGGCCAGACGGAGAATTGCGGGCTGGCGACCGCGATGCCGGCCGACGGCATCAAGCTCGGGACGGTCGGAAAGTCCGTGCCCTACGGCCAGGTCGCGATATCGCCGGTCGGCGAGATCCTGATCAAGGGCGACATGGTTTTCATGGGCTACCTGAACCAGCCGGAGAAGACCGCCGAGACGGTCGACAAGGATGGCTGGCTGCACACCGGCGACGTCGGCCTGATCGACGAGGAGGGCTACGTCAAGATCACCGACCGCAAGAAGGACATCATCATCACGGCGGGCGGCAAGAACATCACGCCTTCCGAGATCGAGAACCTGCTCAAGGCGTCGCCCTACATCAGCGATGCCGTCGTCATCGGCGACAAGCGGGCCTACCTCACCTGCCTGGTCATGATCGAGCGCGAGACGGTCGAGAAGTTCGCGCAGGACATCGACGTCCCCTTCACCAACTACACCAGCCTGTGCCGCGCCAAGGAGGTGCAGGACCTGATCTGGTCGGAGATCGAGAAGGTCAACGCCAACTTCGCCCGGGTCGAGACGATCAAGCGCTTCTACCTGATCGAGCAGCAGCTCACGCCCGAGGATGAGGAGCTGACGCCGACGATGAAGCTGAAGCGCTCGTTCGTGAATACCAAATACAAGGAACAGATCGACGCAATGTACCGCCCGCAGGCTGCGTGAGACGGGGCGGTTCGAGGTCAGGAAACGGGGAAAAACCAAACCTATTGGAGGAAATCGACGTGATGCGTACGTTTTGCGTAAAGGCCGCCTTGCTCGGCGGCGTGTTCAGCCTCGCCGCCCTGCCCGCCCTGGCGCAGCAGACCAAGGTCACCAACCAGGGCATCACCCCCACCGAGATCGTCATCGGGACCCACCAGGATCTGTCGGGCCCGATCAAGTCCTGGGGCGTTCCCGTCACCAACGGCATGAAGATGGCCGTCGACGAGATCAATGCGGCGGGTGGCATCAACGGCCGCAAGCTGAAGCTGATCGTCGAGGATGTGGGCTACGATCCCAAGCGCGCCGTTCTCGCGACCCAGAAGCTGGTCGAGAAGGACAAGATCTTCGCGATGCTGGCGCCGCTGGGCTCGCCCACCGTGCTTGCCGCGCAGGACATCCTGCTCGAGGCCGGCATTCCCCAGCTCTTCCCGGTGACCTCGGCGGAGTTCACCTACAAGATGGACCCGAAGAATCCGCAGGAGCGGCTGAAGTTCAACAACGTACCGCCCTACACCGAAAGCGTGCGCGCCGGTGCCCGGCATCTGATGCAGGAAAAGGGCAGCAAGAAGCCCTGCGTGATCTATCAGGACGACGAGTTCGGGAAGAACGTGCTCGACGGCTTCAACCAGGCCGTCAAGGACGCCAAGCTGACCGCCGCCTCCGTGACGAGCTACAAGCGCGGCGCCTCGGACTTCTCCTCGCAGGTCGCGAAGATGAAGTCGGACGGGTGCGATCTCGTCGTGCTGGGCACCATCGTGCGCGAGACGGTCGGCGTCATGGCCGAGGGTCGCAAGATCGGCTTCGCGCCGATCTATTTCGGCAGCACCGCGGCCAACGTCGTCGAGGTTCCGGCGCTCGGCAAGGACGTCACGGAAGGCTTCTATGCCGTGGGCGCCATGGAGATCCCCTACCGCGACACCTCGACCGGCAAGGCCAAGGAGTGGGCAGAGGCCTACTACAAGCTCTACAACATGGAGCCGAACACCCAGTCGGCGCTGGGCTACAACGACGTCATGACCTTCGCCCACTATGCCAAGCTGGCCGGCAAGGACCTGACGGGCGCCAAGTTCCTGGCCGCCATGGAATCGGGCGATGTCTTCCAGGACATCTTCAACTCGCCGCCGGTCAAGTTCTCGCCCACGCAGCACCTGTCGGCCACCGTCTACCTGCTGCAGCAGATCAAGGACGGCCGCTGGGTCGTCCTGAAGCGCGACCTGCAGAACTGAGCGCCATCCCCCACCGATCTGGAAGGCCCGGGCTTGTCCCGGGCCTTTGCTTTTGCCTGCCGAAAACCTCCGTTTCGCCGTGCATAATCTCTGCGAAACTGCTCTAATTCCGGCCAAGTCGCGGAAAGCGACGACGGACCGGGTCGTGTGCGCCACCCGCCGCAAAGTCAAAAGAGCGCAGCAGTGGAGGAAACGAAAGATGCATCTCAAGGCATTCGCGGTGACGCTTGCCTGCTCGACGACGCTGGCGGTAATGCCAGCCATCGCGCAGACCAAGGTCACCAATCAGGGCATAACCCCGACCGAAATCGTCATCGGCACGCATCAGGATCTGTCCGGTCCGATCAAGACCTGGGGCGTTCCCGTGGCCAACGGCATGAAGCTTGCCGTCGAGGAGATCAACGCCGCGGGCGGGATCAACGGTCGCAAGCTCAGACTGATCATCGAGGACAGCGCCTACGATCCCAAGAAGGCCGTGCTCGCCAGCCAGAAGATGATCGAGAAGGACAAGGTGTTCGCCATGATCGGCGGCATGGGCTCCGCGCCCGTGATCGCCGCGCAGGACATCCTGTTCGATGCCGGCGTGCTCCAGTTGTTCCCGCTGACCGCCGCCGAATTCACCTACAAGTTCGATCCGGGCAAGCCGCAGGAACGGCTGAAGTTCAGCAACCTGCTGCCCTATGTCGAAAGCACCCGCGCGGCCGTGAAGTACATGGTCGAGTGGAAGAAGCCCGCGAAGCCCTGCCTGATGTACCAGGACGACGAGTACGGCAAGAACGTGCTCGACGGCTTCACCCAGCAGCTCGACGCCATGAAGCTGAAGCCCGCCTCGATCACGACCTACAAGCGCGGCGCGTCGGATTTCAGCGCCCAGATCGCCAAGATGAAGGCCGACGGTTGCGATCTCGTCGTGCTGGGCACGATCCTGCGCGAGACGATCGGTGCCATCGCCGAGGCAAAGAAGCTCGGCTGGGACGTCACCTTCCTGGGCGCGACGCCGACCAACATTCCCGACACGATCACGCTCGGCAAGGACGTGGTCGAAGGCTTCTACGCCGCCGGCGCGTTCGAGACGCCCTACGCCGACACGGCGAAGGGCAAGGTCAAGGACTGGGTCGAAGCCTACAAGAAGATGTTCGGCACCGACGCCAACACGCAGTCCGTCATCGGCTACAACGCCGTCATGACCTTCGCGCACTATGCAAAGCTCGCGGGCAAGGACCTGACCGGTCAGAAGATGCTCGATGCCCTGGAATCGGGAGATCCGTACCTCGACATCTTCAACTCGCCGCCCAGCAAGTTCTCCAAGACCAACCACCTCGCGAACACCATCACCCAGGTGCAGCAGGTGAAAAACGGCCGCTGGATCGTCATCAAGGAAGGCCTGGGCTTCTAGCGCCTGGCTCTGCCACACATACGAAACCCGGACGGGCGACCGTCCGGGTTTTTCATTGAGCGGCTCGGGCGCCGCGCCTCAGACCGGAGGGACCGGGACCTTGTTGCGGCGCAGTTCCTGCTGCAGCACCGGAATGGCGGCGCCGGTCTGGCCCTCGTGGCACTGGGCGATCGCCAGACGCGCATTGATGTCGGCATTGGTGTCATCGTTGTCGCCGGCGCTGTCGCCCAGACCACTGGCGACATACTCGCCATAGGCCCAGCTGAGCTTGCTGCAGTACGCGGAGGCCTGGGCGGCCGTCATGCCGGGCGGCGGGCCGCTCGCCGTCTGGGTGCAGGCCGCCGCCAGCAGCGGCAGGAGACTCAGTCCGGCGAACCGGGTCATGTGCAAACGAATTCTCACGGCGGCGGTACCTCGACCTTGTTGTTGCGCAGTTCCCGCTGCAGCACCGGAATGCCCGCGGCGGTATTGCCATCCTGGCACTGGGCCACCGCGACACGGGCGTCGATATCGGACTGACCGCCGCCCCGGCCGACGCCGCCCATCGACGTGGCGAGGCCGGCGACATATTCGCTGTAGACCGTCGTAAGCTTCGCGCAATAGGCCGCGCCCTGTGCCGCCGTCATGCCCGGCGGCGGCCCGCCCGCAGTCTGTGTGCAGGCGGCCGCGACGACCGACGCGACTCCGGCACCGAGAATGCTCGTCCACTTCTTCATACGATCCTCCTCAAGGTTACGCTAACGCAGCCGGCGATTAGTCGCTATGCTTCCATCGATATGAGCGATGAACTTTCCGGGAGAGTGGCGGTCGTCACCGGCGGCAGTTCGGGCATCGGCGCCGCCTCGGCCGCCCTGCTCGCCGCGGCGGGAGCCTCCGTCATCGTGGCCGACCTGGCCGAGGGCTCTAGAGAGACTCAGGTCGGTCGATTCGTCATGCACGACGTCGCATCGGAGGAGTCCTGGCAGTCCCTGCTGGCCGACATCCTCCAGCGCGAAGGCCGGCTCGACATCATGGTCAACAATGCCGGCATCTCCGGCGGTCCCGGCAATCCCGAGACCACGACCGTCGAGAACTGGCAAAAGGTCCACGCGATCAATTCCGAAGGCGTGTTCCTCGGCTGCAAGTACGCGATCCAGGGCATGAAGCATCTCGGCGCCGGCAAGGCCGCCCCTTCAGGGTCGATCGTCAACATTTCCTCGATCGCCGGCCTGGTCGGCGGCGCCGGCCCTACCGCCTACACCGCCAGCAAGGGCGCGGTGCGGCTGCTCAGCAAGAGCGTGGCGCTCTACTGTGCCGAGCAGAAATACGGGATCCGCTGCAATTCCGTGCATCCGGGCGGCGTCGACACGGCGATCTTCAACCCGCTCTGGCAGGTAGTCGGCCGCGATCAGGGCAAGGCCTTCCTGGGCTCCCGCCATCCGATCGGCCGTATGGCCGAGCCGCAGGACCTGGGCGAGCTCGTCCTGTGGCTGGCCTCGGACCGCTCCTCCTTCTGCACCGGTGCGGAGTTCACCTCCGACGGTGGCGTCACCGCCGGACTCATGAGGAGGTCGCTCCTTGCCCCGTCTTGAGAACAAGGTCGTCCTGCTGAGCGGCGGCGCGTCGGGCATCGGCGCCGCGACGGCGCGCATGGTCGTGCGCGAGGGCGGCAAGGCCGTGCTCGCCGACCGCGACGAGGTCAAGGGCCAGGCGCTTGCCGCCGAACTGGGCGCTTCGGCGCACTTCGTGCCGCTCGACGTCGTTCAGGAGGAGAGCTGGCAGGCCGCCGTTGCCGCCACCGTCGAGAAGTTCGGCGCGCTGCACGGGCTGCTGAACGCCGCCGGCGTCGGCGTGCGCAACTCGATCGAAGACTGCACCCTGGCCGAGTACCGGCGGGTCAATGACATCAACTCGCTGGGCACGTTCCTCGGCTGCAAGCACGCCATTCCCGCCATCAAGGCGTCGGGCGGTGGCTCGATCGTCAACATCTCCTCGGTGCTCGGTCTGCGCGGCGCGTCCTACGCCATGGCCTACTGCGCCTCGAAGGGCGCGGTGCGCACACTCACCAAGAACGTGGCGCTGCACTGTGCGCAGCAGAAGTACAACATCCGCTGCAACTCGGTGCATCCGGGCTACATCGACACGCCGATGATTGCGCCCCGTCTCGACACCACCGTCGGCAATATGAGCGGACGCCAGGCGCTGGAGGAACTCCACCCGCTCGGCCGCCTCGGCCAGGCCGACGAGGTGGCATGCATGATCCTGTTCCTGCTCTCCGAAGAGTCGACCTTCTCGACGGGGTCCGAGTTCGTCTGTGATGGGGGACTCACAGCCTAATACTGAACTGAAAGGTCCTTCCTCCCTAAGACTTCATCCCCGTGATCGATCCCGAGACGGCGCGCGGGTCGCGCTGGGGCCAGCGGCCGGCTTCGACCTGGACGATGAAGTCGCCGACGATGCGGTTGAACTGGTCGGGGTCCTCGAGATTGATCGTGTGGCCGCAGTTCGGCATCACGGCCAGCGCCGCCGACGGGATCTCGCGCTTCATCAGCATCGACGGGGCCAGGCAGGGCCAGTCCTCGTCGCCGGTGAGCACCAGGGTCGGCACCGTCATCGCGCGCATCTTGTCGACCAGATCGTAGAGCGACGGCCGCTCGCCCTGGCAGCCGAGCTGGGTGTTGGCCGAGCCCAGCGCCGAATGCTCGGCGAGCTCCTTCTTGAACTGGGCGAACCCGCGCGGGTCCTTGTTCTCGAACTGAACGCGTGTGGGGCCGTAGGCGTATTTCTCGGCAAAGGCTGCCATGCCCTCTTCCTTCAGAGACTTGGCGACGATGCCGACCTCGGCCTTGAACTTCGCCGTCTCGTGCTTCTCCGCGCCGTAGCCGACGCCGGCCACGACCAGCGAGCGTGCCCGCGTCGGATGCCGGAAGCCGAAGTGAAGGCTGGCGAAGCCGCCCATCGAGAGGCCGACGACGTGCGCCTTGTCGATCCCAAGATGATCCATGACCGCCAGGATGTCGTCGGTGGCGCGGTTCTGGCTGTAACTCTCGGGCTTCTCCGGCACGTCGGAGGGCGGATAGCCGCGCGCGCCGTAGGTGATGCAGCGATAGCGCTGGCCGAAGTGGCGCATCTGCATTTCCCAGGAGCGATGGTCGGCGGCGAACTCGTGCACGAACACGATGGGCGCGCCCGCTCCCGTCTCCTCGAAGTAGAGCTTCACGCCATCATCCGTCGTCGCATATGGCATCAGTCGATCTCCCTGTCGGCGCCGACCAGCCCGCGCAACTCGCGAGCCAGGGCAACGAATTCCGGCAATTGTGACGTACGCGGCCGTGGCAAATCCACCTTGATGTCTGCCGCAATGCGGCCCGGCCGCGGGCTGAAGACGAGGATGCGATCGGCCAGCAGCAGCGCCTCGTCGATCGAATGCGTCACGAACAGCACCGTCGTGCGCTGCTTCGCCCAGATCTGCAGCACCTCGTCCTGCAGCTTGCCGTGTGTCTGGGCATCGAGCGCGCCGAACGGCTCGTCCATGAGCAACGCCTTCGGCCGCGTCGTCAGCGCCCGCGCGATGCCGACCCGCTGGCGCATGCCGCCGGAGAGTTCGTGCGGATAGCGGTCGGCGAAGCCCGTGAGGCTCGTCATCTCGATGAACTGCGTCGCCGTCGCGCGCCGCTCGGCCGCCGGCACGCCGCGCGCCTTCATGTTGAACTCGACGTTCTTCTGCACCGTCATCCACGGGAAGAGCCCGTGATCCTGGAAGACGATGGCCGCTTCGGGCGACGGCCCGTCGAGTTCGCGGTTGGCAATGACGATCTGACCGGAGGTCGGCTTCTCCAGCCCCGCCACCATCTGCAGCAAGGTGGACTTGCCGCAGCCCGAGCGCCCAAGCAGGCAGACGAAGTCGCCGGCATCGCAGGTGAAGTCGATACCGCGCAGCGCCTCCACCGGCTCGGTCTTGCCGGGATAGATCTTCCCAACGCCGATGCATTCCAGGAACTTGCTCATTCGGGCGACCCCGTAAGGCCCTCCTGCCAGCGACAGACATGCGCGCGGACCATGCGCACCGCCTGGTCGGCCAACAGGCCGATCGCGCCAATGACGATGATGCCCGCGATGATGAGATCGGAGCGGAAGGTGAGCTGGGCGTTCAGGATCATGTAGCCCAGTCCCGACTTCACCGCGATCATCTCGGCCGTCACGACGGTCAGCCAGCCGCCGCCGACGGCCAGGCGCAGACCTGTGAAGATAGCCGGCAATGCGGCCGGCAGGATGATGTCCTTCATCACCAGGAATTCGCCGGCCCGCGCCGCCCGCGCAACCTTCAGCAGCGTGCGTTCGATGCCGCGCACGCCGAAGATCGTGTTGATCAGCAAGGGCCAGGTCCCCGCCAGGAAGATCAGCGCGATCGCCGGCTTGTCGCCGATGCCGAGGAACAGCAGCGCCATGGGAATGAGCGCGATCGGCGGGATCGAGCGGAAGATCTGGATCGACCAGTCGGTCATCGTGTCCAGCAGACGGTAGCGACCGATCATCAGGCCGAGCGGGACCGCGAACAGGAAGGCCAGAGAAATGCCGATGGCGACACGGCTGATGCTGGCCAGCGCATTGCCCAGCACCGTGTCCCAATCGTCGACGAAGACCATCAGGACCTTCGCCGGCGGCGGCAGCAGTACAGGCGGATAGACCTTGGCCTGCACCGCCAGTTCCCAGGCGAGCAGCAGCAGCGCCAGGGGCAGAAGCCCCAGCGCCCGTCGGAACTGCATCAGACGAAACCGAGATTCACGAAGTTGTCCCAGTCGGGTTCCTTCTCGAGCATCTTGTCGTCGATCATCATCTTGGCGAGCGACTTCAGGCCGCTCACGAAGGTCGGGCCGGAGTCGGCGCTGAAGAACAGGTTCTTGGTCGAGAGCTCGGCCACTTCCTTGGTCATCTTGAACTGCTTGATCGTGGTCTCGATGGCGATCGAGGGATTGGCCGCCATCTCCTTGGTCGCCTTCACATGGGCCGCCACCATCTTCTTGGTGAGATCCGGGTCCTTCTTCACGAAGCCCGAGGAAGCTACGAAACCGAGGTTGGTCTTGCCCATGGGAGAATCGTAGGGCACCCACAGCCGCTTGCCCCAGCCGTTCACCTCGGCCAGTGCCGCGTACGGCTCGAACACGCAGATGGCGGCGACGTCGCCGCGCATCAGCGGGATCGGCTGGTCCTGGTTGTCCATGAAGGCCAGCTCGACCTTTCCGAACACGCCTTCCTGCTTCAGCTTCCAGTTCAGCGAGACGAGGCCGATCGAACCGTTCTGCACGGCGATCTTCTTGCCGATGAGATCCTTGAAGCTCTTGATCGACGGCTGAGCCAACACCATCCAGCCACCATCGCAGCCATTGGCCAGCACCTGCATCGGAAAGCCCTTGGTCGCGACTTGCATCGTGGCCGACAGGCCACCATTGCCGATGTCGACGTCGCCCGAGGCCACGGCCTGCATGCGCTGCACCAGAGAGGGGAACATCACCAGTTCGAGGTCGATGCCCTCGGGCTTCAGCAACGCCGGCATCAGGAAGGCCGCGTTGGTCGTGGTGGTGAAGGCGGAGCCCATCTTCACCTTGCGCAGGTTCTGTCCGAGCGACGCGCGCGAGACGATGGCGGGGGCGGCGAACGAGACGGCAGCGGTGGCGAGGAGCTTGCGTCGCAACATGTGTGAATCTCCATAAGCCGCCGAAGGCGGCGAGGCAGCGGGGTCGCAGCGCGCTCTGCAATCGCCAGGCCAATCCCTAGAAACCTTCATGCGCCTCAGATGCGGAATGATGGCACCGTAATGCTAAGGTAACGGGATGAGTGAGATCGGTACCGGCCTTCAAAATGCATCAGGCATCCGCGCCACCGTCGAACGGGCGGGCTATGCCTTCGTCGAAGCCTCCGACATGCGGACGGCCCTCGCCCGCTTTGGGTCGCTTGCCGACTGGCCGGCTTTCGCCGAAAGCTGGAACGATCTCGAAGTCGATACCTACATGGGCGATGGCGGCCGCTACCGGAAGCGCCGCTTCGGCGTCTACGCGGCGGAGCGCCAGGGGGCCATCGTGCGCGGGCCTCACCAGCCGCATTATCAGGGGCTCGACTACAACAACCTGAACGGCGGCATCGAGCGCTGGTTCAAGCCGGTGACCGACGAGATCGGCAACGGCGCTTCGATGCGCACCATCCTCGAATATTGCCGCGCCCTTTTCGGTCGTCTCGCCCCCGACGCGAACAAGTGGCACGTCGAGGTCCATCAGTTCCGAATCGAGGCGAAGACCGGCGTGGCCGGCAAGCCGACGCCGGAAGGCATGCACCGCGATGGCGTCGACTACGTTCTCGTGCTGCTGATCAACCGCCGCAACATCGCGAGCGGCACCACGACGGTGCACGATCTCGACAAACGCGCCTTGGGCAGCTTCACCCTCACCGATCCGCTCGATGCGGCACTGGTCGACGATTCCCGCTGCTATCATGGCGTGACGCCGGTGGAGCCGGAAAACCCCGCCCTGCCCGCCTATCGCGACGTGCTGGTGGTGACGTTCAAGAAGAAGCCGTAGCCTTACCGATCAGACGACGGGCAACTCGAATCGGGCGAGCGTGCAGCTCACCGCGAAGATCGGGACCGGCTCGCAGAAATCGACTGTCCCTTTCGCGCCCTTAGCCGCGGCGGCTGCCGCAATGAACGTCCGGATCTCGAAGCCGCCCTGCCCGGCCTCGCGATAGGTCCCGGCGTCGGTGTAGGAGAGCAGCGCCTCGCGGTCGTTGGCCGACCAGCGGCGCAGGAACTCGCGGTCCCATTGGTGATTGATCTTGCCCGAGTCGGGCGTGGCCGGCCAATGCGAGAGGCCACCCGTGCCGATCAGCGCGATACGTTCTGGAACGGCGTCGGCCGCCCGCCGCAGCGCCTCGCCAAATGCCCAGGCGCGCGCGAGCGGCGCAAGCGGTGGACCCTGGCAGTTGATGTTGGCCGGCACGATGGGCAGGTCGTAGTCAGGCGTCAGGAAGTGCAGCGGGACCGAAATGCCGTGGTCGAACTTCCACTCCTCCGCATAGGCCACGTCGACCGTCTGCATCACGTTCTCGATCAGCGTGCGCGAGAGCGCCTTGTTGCCGGGAACGGTCGTGCGCTTGATGCGCAGGAAGGCTTCGTCCTCGATCGGGCCCTCGTAGCTGTCCGCCATGCCGATGGCGAAGGCAGGCATGTTGTTCATGAAGAAATTCGCGAAGTGCTCGGCCGCGATCACCACCAGCGCATCGGGCCGCGTGGCGCGGATGTCGTCGCCCATGCGGCGGAAGGCGCCTTCCAAGGCCTGGCGCGTCTGGCTGTCGGCGCGCTCCGCGCGGCCCGTCATGCCGGGGGCGTGGCTGCAGGCGCCGCAATAGACCAGGGGCATCAGCGTACCTCCCGCTCGGCCTTGAGCCGGGCATCGTGCGCCTCGACGCCTTCGTAGCCGGTTGCGGCATAGACGCCGTCGCGCACCGGCCCGTGCTCCCGCAGCCCCTGCCGCATCCGTTCGAGATAGTCGGTCCACTCGATGCGGTGCAGTGCCGCGAAGTGCATCAGGAGCTGGCCGTTGACGCCCAGCACATAGAGAAGCCCGATGTCGGGCTTCTCCAACGCGCCGATCTCCTCCGGGGTGAGGTCGTAGTCGCCGAGCACGGCGTCGCGCTCTTCGGCGTAGCGCTGCCGCGTGCGCGGGTCGCGGTTGAGCTGATAGATCAGCTTCTGGACCTGGTAGAGGCTCATCCCCAGCCCTCCCGCGATTCCCGACGGCGGAGTTACCCGCCGCTGCCGATGGTCACGCCGGCGTCGGCGATGATGGTCTGCCCGGTGATGAAGGCGCCCGCCTTGCCCGCCAGCATCACCGCGATGCCGCCGATGTCGTCCGGCTCGCCGATGCGGCCGAGCGGAGCGCCCTTGAGGCGGACGGCGAGATATTTCGGATCGTCCCACAGCGCCTTGGCGAAGTCGGTCTTCACCAGCCCCGGCGCGATCGTGTTCACGCGGATATTGTCCTTGCCGTACTCGACGGCGAGGTTGCGCGCGAGCTGCATGTCGGCGGCCTTGGAGATGCCGTAGGCGCCGATCACCGGGGTGCCGCGCACGCCGCCGATCGAGGAGACGATGATGATCGAGCCGTCCTTCTTCGCGCGCATGTCGGGCAGGCAGAAGTTGATCAGCCACATGCTCGACAGGATGTTGTTGTGCATGACCTTCATGAACACGTCGTCCGGCAGCTTCTCGTTCGGACCGTAATACGGGTTCGACGCGGCGTTGCAGACGAGGATGTCGACCGGGCCGAGCTGCTTGTTGGTCTCGGCGATCAGGTTTTCGCACTGCGCCTTGTCGGAGATGTTGCAGGGAATGACGATGGCTTCACCGCCGGCCGCCTTGATCTCGGCCGCCGCTTCCTCGCAGGCCGGCGCCTTGCGGCTCGAGACCACGACCTTGGCGCCCTGCAGCGCGAGATGCAGGGCGATCGACTTGCCGATGCCCTTGCTCGAGCCGGTGACGACGGCGACCTTGCCGGTGAGGTCGAAAAGCGGCGATGCCATTGAGCTGTCCTCCAGGAGATTTCGGCTTCTTCTGTGACATGAACGCGCGGAATCGAAAACCCCGGAGCCGCCCGAGCCGCTCACGAAGGCCTGACTTGCCCCGACGTCCGGGGCGCTTCTAGGTTTTGGACAGACCCACAGGAGAGCCTGATGCGTGTTGCCTCCCGAGTCGGCGCCGTTCTCGCGGGCCTGGTCCTGCTGCCGGTGCTGGCGGTCGCCGCCACGATCGGCGGC
>CAZPOS010000005.1:20444-35379 GCA_964588065.1 uncultured Reyranella sp. | reverse complement strand
ACTACTATGCGCCGCAGTACGATTATCGCGAGTTCTTCGCCGCCATGGACGGAAAGAACTTCCCCGTCGTCCTCGCCGGCACGGCCTTTCCCGGGGTAGACCCGGCCGTCGTGGCGCGCGACCTCCTGCCGGCGATGCAAAGAGCCAAACCGCGGCCGGCCCTGACCTTCACCTACGATCGGCCGCTTCCACCGCCCAGCCCCGACTATCGGCTGGTCCTGGTCTTCGACCCGGCCAACGATCTGAATGCCGATCCCGTCTGCGCCGGCGAGCCTCCGCGCTTCCAGGCGGCAAAGCCCGGTCGCTTCTACGTCTATGCGATCTATTGCCGGAACGCGCAGGCCCTGTCCTTTACCACGGCATGGACACAGGCGAGCGGGCCCGGCGATCCTCGGATCGAGCAGCTCTTCCGGGAGCTGTTCATGGTCGTATTTTCGGATCAGCAGCAGCGTTTCTCGCAGGCCGACCCGATCTGGATCCCGTGAGCGCCCCGTTCCACGGTTAATGAGCCTCCCAGGAGGCATCCCTTTTCCCGGCCACGCGTTGTATGGCTTGCGTGGCATGACACGTCTCAGACAAGAGTTCCTGCGGTGGGCGCGCATATGTTGCCTCGCCGCCCTGACGTCGGCCGGCATCGCAAGCCTGTTTCCGCGCATGGTGGAAGCGCGTACCGGGAAGATCGCGCTCGCGGTCAGCGGTGACGAGCGCATGTCCTCGGATCTCAAGGAACTGGTGGAGGATTTCCAGAAGCAGCAACCGCTGAGCGGCGATGCGCTCGGGATCCTCCAGGGCGCACAGGCCGTCGCGTCGCAGATGAATACCGCCCTGCGGTCGCGAGGATATTACGACGCCACGATCAACGCGACGATCGAAGGCAGGCCGATCGCCGACGCGTCCGCCCTGGAGGCGCTCGAGGCTCGGCCCGACGCCGATGAGGCGACCGTGAACATCACGATCGATACCGGTCCACGCTTCAGGATCGGATCGATCGCCATTCGCCCGCCCGGTTCGCAGCAGTCGCTCCCCGGGATCGACCGGGCGGAACTTGGCATCGCTCCCGGCGACCCGGCCGACGCCGCCGCCATCATCGCCGCCCAGAACAAGCTGCTGGACGAGCTGCGAAAGCAGGGCCATGCGCTCGCCGCCATCAAGGATCGCGAGGTCATCGTCGATCACGCCACGCGTGAGGCCGAGGTCACCTTCGTCGCCGAGCCAGGACCGCTCGCGAAGATGGGTCCGGTGCGCTTCACCGGCACCCAGAAGGTCGACACGGTTTGGCTGCAGCGCCGCGTGCCGTTCAAGGAGGGCGAGCCCTACTCGCCGGCCAAGGTCGAGGAATTGCGGGGCAAACTGACGTCGCTTGGTACCTTCAACGCGGTGCGTCTGAAGCCTGCGACGGAACTCGACGCCAATGGGGAACTGCCGATCGAGGCGGAGCTGACGGACCGCCTGCAGCGCTCGTTCGGCTTCGGGCTGAGCTATGAGACGCAGCTGGGCTTCGCGGTCGAGGGCTTTTGGGTCCACCGTAATTTGTTCGGCCAGGCCGAAAGCCTGCGCCTGTCCGGCGAGGTCAATCACATCGGCCAGGGCTATGCGATCCTCGACACCGGCTTCGCCTTCCGCGCGGCCTTCCGCAAACCCGACTGGTGGCTGTCGGGACAGGATCTGCGCCTGGAAGCGGCGGCGCTGAGAGAGGTCGTCCCGGCCTATACGAGGAAAGCCGCCACATTCTATGGCGGCTTCGACCGCACCTTCTCTCCGCGGTGGCAGGGCCGTCTCGGCCTGGCGGCCGAGATTTCCGACATCACCCGTGAGGGCATGACGCAAAGCTACCGACTGCTCGGTCTCCAGGGTACCGTGCTCTACAATCGTGCCAACAGCGACCTTGACCCGACGCGTGGCTATCGCATCGAGTTCAATGCCCAGCCCTGGATCGACACCCAACCCGGCGGCGCCTTCTTCACCATCCTGCGCCTGACCGGCCGTCATTACTGGGACATCGCCGAGCCCGGCCGTACCGTCCTGGCGACCCGCGCGTCGTTCGGCACCGAACCGGCCAGCAACATCAACGGCATCCCGGCCGACAAGCTCTTCTATGCCGGTGGCGGCGGCTCCGTTCGCGGCTTCGTCTACCAGACCGCCGGACCGCTCGACGCCTGGGGCAACCCGCTGGGCGGCGCGAGCGTCGTCGAGGCAAACGTCGAACTGCGCCAGCGCATCGGCAAGGCGTTCGGCGCCGTGGCCTTCGTCGATGCCGGCAGCGCCTATACCGATGTCCTGCCGGACTTCTCGCAGCTGGCGCCGCGGGTGGGTGCCGGCGTGGGCATCCGCTACTACACCGACTTCGGGCCGATCCGGGCCGACGTCGGCGTCCCGCTCAACCGGCGTCCAACCGATCCGCCATTCGGCATCTATGTCAGCCTGGGGCAGGCCTTCTGATGCGCGCGCTTCGCATCGCGGCCTATGTGGCGATAGCCGTCGCGGCCCTTCTCGGCCTCGGCTTCGCCGGTTTGCAGACCCAGCCGGGCAAGCGGCTCCTGGCCGATCTGGCCTCGAACCTGGCCTCCTCACCAGACCAGCAAATCCGCATCAACGGCATCGACGGCTTCGTTCCGACCGATCTCCGGGTCGAACGGATCGAAATCGCGGACCGCACCGGTCCGTGGCTGCAGATCGACGACGCCCGCCTCTCCTGGTCCTTCGCGTCGCTTCTTCAGCGCCGCCTGCGCATCGAGCGGCTGTCCGCCGCGAAGATCGACGTGCTGCGCATCCCCGAGAAAGAGAAGACGGAGAGCGCACCTGGCAACGGCGGCCTGCGGCTGCCCTTCGACGTCGACCTGCAGGCCCTGCGAATCGACGATCTGCACCTGGCGGCTGCGCTCGGCGGGGTCGACTCGCACTGGAAGATCGTCGGCCAGGCCGCGCTGGCCCGCGATCTCGGGGAGATCAGCGCCAAACTCGCGGCCGATCGTCTGGAGGGCCCGAAAGGCAGCCTCACCGCCGACGTCCGGCTGGATCGCGCGCCCCGCCGGATCGCTGCCGACATAACCCTCGACGAGGCGTCGGGCGGCATCGTTGCCGCGTTGATGCAGCGGCCCGATCTGCCTGAGATCTCCCTGAAGCTCACGGCAGGCGGTGACGAGCGCGAAGGCACTGCCGCTCTCACGGCCAAGGCAGGCGACAGGGCCACCGCGACGGGCAATCTCAGGTGGACGCCCGAGGGCAACGAGACGGGTTTCCAGGCCGCTCTGGACGCCGGGCCGATCGATGTCCCTGCTCAGGGCGTGGCCTGGCAGGGCCTGCACCTCAAGGCAGACGGCAGGCTCACGGGATCTGTGCGGCTCAGAGGCAACGTGCAGGATCTGAGAGTGGCGACGCTGGACCCGCGCCTGCCGCAACCGGGTACGATCACGGTGGATGCCACCGTCGCCGATCTTTCCAGTGAAAAAATCCTGGTGCGCTCGTTTGAAGTGGCGATGCCGCTCCTGCGCATCAAAGGCAACGGCGATTACGCGCCGTCCCAGGACAGGGGCGAGGTGCGCGCCAGCGTCGATCTTCCGAGCCTCGAACCGCTGTCCGCGATGGCGGGCCGCGCCCTCACGGGCAAGGCCCGGGTCGATCTCACGGCCGGCATCGACAAGGGCAACCTGTCCGCCCGCTGGCAGGGCCGTATCGAGGGATTGGGGGCACCCGACGTGCCGCCAGGCCTGATGGCCACGGTCGATCTAGCCGGTACCGCGGCCTTGGCGCCCGACGGAAGCTGGACGATCCGCGATGTGAAGCTTGGCAGCGACAGCGGCACGCTCACCGTGTCCGGTCGGGGGCGCCAACAGGCGGGTACCCTGGACCTCGACCTCGACCTGCCACGGCTGGCGGCCTTTCGGTCGGAAGTCGGGGGCGCCGCGACCGCCAAGGCGACGGTCGGGTTTGGCAGTCCCGAGACGTCGCTCGAACTGAAAGTCGAGAGCCGCGACGTAGCCTTCGAAGGCATCAGCTCACGACGGCTGGCTCTTGAATCTTCGATCGCGCTGGCCGCCAGCGGACGCCTCACCGGCTCCCTTCAGGCCGAGGGCGACGTGGCGGGACAACCCCTGTCGCTCGATGGGCGGTTCTCTCACGACGCCGCCGCGGGCCTCTCGGTGCCGAGCGCCCATGGACGCTGGTCCACAGCGGTGCTCGATGCGACCAATCTTGTCATTGCCCAGACGAAGACGACCGGGCAGGCGCGCCTGAACATCACCCAGCTGAAGGACATCGAAGCCTTGGCGGCGCTCGGCCTCGCAGGATCGCTGGTCGCAGAGGTCACGGCCGATCCGGCGGCACCGGAAGGGCGCCTCGACGTTTCGGTCAAGGGCGCCGACCTGACCGGTCAGGGCCTCGGAGCGGGCACGTTGGAACTCAAGGGTCATATCGATGATCCGGCTGGCCGCGCCGGCACGGATCTCACGCTCGACACTGCCCGCCTGCGGGGCGTGGGCGGTCTCTCCACCCTGACGGCCACGGCCAAGGGCGACCGCGCAACCGGCATCGACGTCACCCTGCGGGGTTCAGGACCGGAGCTGGCGGCCGACCTCGCGGCCAAAGTAGAATTGCTGACCACCGAAATCCGGGTGGCAGTGTCCCGATTCACCGGTCGCTACCGGGATATACCCGTCGGCCTTAATGCACCGACTAAAGTAGCCGTGGCAGGAGCGCGCATCGTGATCGATCCGACGAACATGCGCGTCGGAGCCGGGCGGATCGCCGTGCGCGGCACCCTGGATCCGGTGGCGAGCGACCTCCAGACCGAGATCGCCGGTCTGCCGCTCGCCCTGATCGACACGTTCGCACCCGGGACTGGCCTCGAAGGCACCTTGCAGGCCAAAGCCCGGGCGACCGGCGCCATGGCCTCACCCCAGGTGGAGGCCTCTTACAGCGCAGCGGGAGTGCGTATCCGCCGCCCCGACACGGCGCTGGTCCCCGCCCTCTCGCTCCAGGGAAGCGCCTCTCTGCTCGGCCAACGCGCGACTGTCGATGCAAGGGTCACGGCCGGTGGAAACACCAATCTGACAATGAAAGGATCTGGAACGCTGCCGCGGGGCGGGGCCACTGTCGATGCCAGGATCGCCGTGGGCGGCTCGATCGACATCGCGCCGTTCGCGCCGCTGCTGGGCAACGACATCCGCAACGTATCCGGCCGCCTGCGGCCGAACCTCACCGTATCGGTGAGTGGCACGCAGATCACGGGAACGGGCGCGATCGATTTCGACGGCGGCGCGCTCGCCCTGCCGGAAGCGGGCCTAAAGCTGAGCGGCGGCCAAGGCCGCCTCGTCCTCCAGGGCGACGCGCTGCAGGTCCAGAGTCTGACCTTCCGCGCAGGCACCGGCACCGTGACCGGCAGTGGGTCCATCCGCCTCGACGCCACTCAAGGATTGGTGCTGGACCTTGGCCTGGCGACGCAGCGCGCCCTGCTCGTCAGCCGTCCGGATATGGTCGCCACGATCTCGAGCACCCTCAGGATCACGGGGGCTACCGCTTCCGGCATAGACGTCGCCGGCCCGGTCACCATCGACCGGGCGGAAATATCCGTGGGCGGCGGCCAGACCGCTTCCTTCCCCACGCTCGAGGTCACCGAGATCAACAGGCCGGGCGCCGCGCCGGCAGCGGCTCGGAGCGCGCCCCGCCGGGCGCCACCCAAGGCCCCGCCTCCGCCAGACGCCACGCCGATCAGGCTCGCGCTCGACGTGCGCGCGCCGCAGGCGATCTTCGTGCGCGGCCGCGGGCTGGACGCGGAGATGAGCGGCCAGCTCACCGTCACCGGCAGCCCCAGTGCCCCCGCGGTGATCGGCGGCTTCACCATGCGACGCGGCACGTTCAGCCTGGGCAGCCGCCGCCTCACCTTCTCCAAGGGCATCGTGACCCTGGACAATCTCAACACGATCGATCCGCGCCTCGATTTCCTCGCGACCACGACGGCCAACTCGGCGACCATCGGCGTGGCCATCACCGGAACATCGCGCGAACCGAGGATCGAGATCACCTCGACACCCTCGATGCCTCCTGACGAGGCAATGGCCCTCTTGATCTTCGGAAAGCCGGCTTCACAGCTCGGCGCTTCTGAACTCCTGCAGGTCGCCCAGGCGCTTGCCGAGTTGGCGGGCCAGTCGCCGGGGGACAGTGTCCTCAGTCGACTGAGGAAGGGGCTGGGACTCGACCAGCTGAGCATCGGATCCTCGTCGGCCCGCACGGGAGAGCCGAGCGGGGCAGGCGCCAACGGGGTCTCCCTCGAAGCCGGCCGGTACGTGGCACCCGGTGTCTATGTCGGCGCTCGGCAGGGGGCCGCAGGTAACTCCAGCCGCGGCGTGGTGCAGCTCGACGTCTTCGACAACATCAAGATCGAGGGCGATATCGGCGCCAATTCGACCGGCCGGATCGGCGTCAAGGCCGAGTGGGATTACTGATCCGGACGGCGCAAAGTTCTTTGTGCATGGCAACGGAACTTCTGCCGGCGTCGCGCGTTTAAGCCCTCGGACGGACCCACCGTGGGTTTAGATCCGAAAATCGAGGGAAACCATTCCATGCTCAAAAAATTCCTGGTCGTCGCCGCGGCGACATTCCTGTTGGGCGCTTGCGCGTCGGAGCCGCCTCCGCCGCCGCCTCCCCCGCCGCCGCCGCCGGTCCAGGCGCAGACTTTCATGGTCTTCTTCGATTGGGACCGCTCGAACCTGACCGCCCAGGCCGTGGAAACGGTCCGCCAGGCCGCGCAGGCCTACAAGACCCGCGGTAGCGCCAACATCGTGGCGACCGGCCATACCGACACCTCTGGCTCACCGCAGTACAACATGGCGCTGTCGCTGCGCCGCGCGAATTCGGTGAAGGACCAGCTGGTCCGCGAGGGTGTCCCGGCGACCGCCATCACGGTCAATGGCCGCGGCGAGGAAGGCCTCCTGGTGCAGACCGGCGACAACGTCCGCGAGCCGCAAAACCGCCGCGTCGAGATCGTCGTTGGCGGCCAGACCACGGTCAGCACCGTGTTCTCGGACCCGGCCTCCTATTGCAAGGCGCTGAGCGACAAGTGGCGCCAGTATCGCACCGCGGTGATCGAGCCGCGTGAGGCCGCCGCCATCGCCAAGTGCGAACAGGGCGACTACGCCGCCGGCATCCCGGTGCTCGAGGACGCGCTGATCAGCGTCAAGATCCCGCTGCCGGCCCCTGGCTATCGCTGGCCAGGCCGTCCGATCGGCCCGGCCTAAGGCCCGGCCCATCGAACAACGGAAGGCGGCCCCTCGCGGGGCCGCCTTTTTCGTTGTAGGCAGGCGCATGCTCGACGGCGATCTAGCGTCCTTCCTGGATTTCATCAGCCAGCACGGCAACGCCGCCTACAGCTTTCTCGCCGTCTATTCGATGGCCAACAGCCTTCTGCTGGCGCTGTTTGCCGGGTATGCCGCACAGGCTGGTGCGCTGGGCTATGAGCAGGCGCTCGCGGCCTGCTGGGTGGGGACCTTCGCGGGTGACGTCGTGAGGTTCTGGGTCGGCCGGCGCTTCGGCACCCGATGGCTCCGGCGGATCCCGCGCCTGCAGCGCGCCGTCGAGACGGCAGCCCGGCTGGCGGATCGCCACCATACCTGGATGATCCTGATCCACCGCTATCCGCGCATCATCCGCAACGTCGCCGGCTTCGCCTATGGCGCTTCGACCCTGGGGTGGCCGCGCTTCCTGGTGCTGAACTTCGTCGCCGCGGGCCTGTGGGCCGGGATTGCGGTCTCGGTCGGCTACGCATTCGGTTTCGTCGCCGACAAGACCCTGACCGACGCCCTCTCGGCGTTCGGCCTCGCCATGCTGGCGGCCTTTCTCGCGCTCGGCTGGTTCCTGACGCGACGCCTCGAGCGCGTGATGGAGCGCGACTAGGATGACCCCTGCATTGCAGGGGCGCATGTTGAGGGCGCGAGCGCAATTGGTATGGTGTAGTCCAGCCCGCGAATCAATCAGCAGTGCGGACACATGCCTTCTGCGCTTACTCTCGAAGACGAAGTCACGTTTCTCGTTGGTGTCGACAGCGCCGGCCTCGTCGCCTCCCCGAGCTTCCAGACCTGGGACGACAAGGTTCCACCCGCCTACAACTTGGAGTCCTACTCGATCAAATGGGGCGATCCGACACCGGGAACGAGCGGCGGCGACGTCACCTACTGGTTCACGGACGCCTCGAACTGGTCGAATACCGAGAAGGCGGCATGGGAAGGCGGCCTGTCGCTGTGGTCGGCCATCGCCGACATCGACTTTTCGCTGGCGGTCGACGCCAGCGTCGCAAACTTCGTCATCACGCGTGGCAACGATGGCAAGGCCTACCAGCAGTTCGGCACGCCGGCCACCGTCGTCGACGTTGGCAGTCCGACCCTTTCGACGCCGCCGGCGACCGGCTCGCTGCTGTCGATCGATCCGAGCGGCCGCGGCTATGGCCCCATTGGAGGCGCGCTCGATATTGCCGGCGGTTATCCTTATTCGACGATCGTGCACGAGATCGGCCACATGCTCGGGCTCGGGCATGGCGGCTTCTACAACGGCGGTCAGAGCGTAAGCGCCGAACAGTTCAGCGCCTATGACACGACGATGTGGACGATCATGTCCTACATCTCGCCGTGGGACGTGACCGCGACATACTACGCCGACTACACGGTCACCGGGACCAACTGGGGCTCCATCCTGCCCAATACGCCCGACAACGCCGCCGACAATTTCAATTACGAACCGCTCACGCCGATGATGCTCGACATCCTCGCGGTGCAACGGCTGTACGGCGCACCGAGCGGCGGGCCGTTCGACGGCGGCGAAACCTTCGGGTTCAACGCCACCATCGACGGCTATATCGGCCAGTTCTACGACTTCGCCATCAACACCCACCCGGTGGTCACGCTCTGGGATTCCGGGACGAGCAACACGCTCGACCTCTCGGGCTTCTCCGAGGCAGCGACCGTAAACCTGACGCCAGGCACGTTCTCGAGCGCCGGCGGGCTCGCGAACAACATCGCCATTGCGCTCGACACCGTCATCGAGACGGCGATCGGTGGCAGCGGCAACGATTCGATGGCAGCGTCGAATGTGGACTCCGCCCTGAGGGGCGGCGAAGGCGACGACCTGCTCGTCGGCGGTGCCGGCGACGACACGCTGGCCGGCGAAAATGGCAACGACGTGCTGGCCGGCGGCGCGGGCAGCGACCATCTGTTCGGCGATTTCGGCACCGATATCCTCGCCGGCAACGAGGGCGTGGACACGCTGAACGGCGGCGCGGGAAGCGACACCTTCGAATTCGCGGCTGGCCAGGGAAACGGCGACGCGATCGTCGATTTTTCCGGCAGCGGCGGTCAGGGCGACCATCTGGTCTTCTTCGGTTACGGTCTCGCCAGCCAGGGTGCGACCTTCACGCAGGTCGATGCCACCCACTGGAGCATCAATTCATCGGACGGCGCAGTCCACGACGTGCTGACGATCGAGAATGGCGCTTCCATTGCCGCCGGCGACTACAGCTTCTCGCCCGACTATGTGGAACTCGAGAACTCGACCTACCTCGACTATGCGAGCTGGCGCACCAATGCGACCGCCCCCAGCGGCGGTGAGCCGCTGGATAACTTCTCCTTCAACGTGGCGCTGGTTCTCGAGCGGGCCAACGATCCGACCGAACTGTTGGAATCGAACTGGGCAACGCGACAGGCCGCGCTCGCCGACCAGGACACCATCTGGTCCACTTATGGCGCCGATCCGACGGCCTTCGACAATGTCGTGAGCTACCTGGCCGAACTTGGAATCACAACCCACTACACGCCCGGCGCGCCCGCGAACCAGCAGTACGTCTCCTCCCCCGAGTCGCGCACGATCTGGGTCAACGTCAACCAGGACAATTTCACGACCCTGTTCGGCCCCGGCGCGACACTCATGACCACAGAGGTACCGTCGCCGCAGCCGGGAACGGGAACGCAGACCGTCCACTACTGGAACGGCAATCTTTCCCTGCCGACGGAACTCGCGGACAACGGCGTCACCGGCCTGTGGTTCGACTATGGCGGGTTCGGCCAGTATCCGGACTACGCGCCACCGACCACGCCGGGCGTGACCTTGCCGCAAGGCTGGCAGAGTCCCGGCAATTCCGCCGACTCCGCGACCGTCGACGCCAATCCGCAGACCATCGCGCAGGACTATTACAATTTTCCCCTTCAAGGGGCGCTGTGGGATCCCACGTCCCCGATATCCGTGCCTACCGGCGCCATCGGCCTGATCGAACCCGGTGTCGGCACCGCCCTGCCCAGCGATCCGACGGGCAGCACCTTTGCGGATGCGCTTACGGCCTATCGGCAGTCGATCGGCATCGCCACCCCCGCCAACGTGATCACGGTGGCCGCCGGCGGACAGGAATATCCCACGGTCACGCCACCCGCTTTCAATGCCGCCGGGGAGCGATCGCTCGACGTCGGCGTGGTGACGGCGGTCAATCCGCAGAGCCAGCTGATCGTCTATGCCGGGTCGGGCACCGCCAACGACGCTCATGCCAACGGCTTCACCGCCTACCAGTCGGCGTTCTGGGATACGGTCAACAATCCAGCGGTCATCACCTCGTCGTTCAACTATGCCTCGCTGTCGGCGCCGGGCTCGCCGTTCCTGACAGCGTCGAACGGGCTGTTCGTCGACGCCGCACTGCGCAACATCTCGGTTTTCAACGATGCCGGCGACGGGGGCTCGGGCGAAACGTTCGGCAATGGCCTGCCCAACGCGAGTTCGACCCACAACAGCCCGTATGTCGTGTCGGTCGGCGGGACGTCGATCAGCACCGTGTCCGCCGCCCGCGCGGACAGCACGCTGAACGAATGGATCGCCAATGCCGGATCGGGGAACCTGTCGACGCTCTGGCAACTGATCGCCGGCGGATTGACCCAGTTACCCGCCAGCGGCGACATGAATCGCCTCATCGAGACGGTGTGGAACCGCTATTACGTCGATGGCAACGCGATCGCCAACCCAAAGGGCACCGGCTATCTCCACAACAATACCGGTGCGAGCGGCGTGGATACCAGCCAGCCGACACCCGACTACCAGGTCGCCTATGGGCTCGATCCCCAAACGTCCGATCCCTCGCACCAGCCCGGCCGCGGCATCCCCGATGTGTCGGCCAATGCCGGCGGCAACATGCTGTACGTCGTTCCCAATGCGGCGATGACGGGCAATCAGAATGACGACGGCACCAGCGCGGCAACGCCGCTCTGGTCCACCCTCGCCTCCCAAATCAATGCCATATTCCACGATCAGGGCCTGCCGCAGCTGGGCTACATGAACGACCTTCTCTACATCGCGGCCGTAATCGCGCCGGGTTCGTTCAACGACATCACGATCGGCAACAGCACTTCGTCCTTCCTCTATGGCGGCACCTACACCAGCGACGGCGTCTACGTCACACCCACCGGCTACGGCTATTCGGCCGGGCCGGACTATGATCTCGTGACGGGTCTGGGCACCCCCAACGGCACGCTGCTCGCCCGGGCATTGACGCAGATCGCGCACGGCCAGGTCTCCTTCGATTCCGTGCCCGACCTCATCGTTTCGAACGGGGCCGGCGGTTGGACCGCCGGCGCCAGCCAGAGCCTGCTGATCCAAAGCAGTTCGGACCACAATGCCACGGTGCATCTGACGCTGGGTGGCGATGATTTCAGCTTCGGCACCGGCGTCACGTCGGGCTTCGGCTGGACCGCCCGCATGGCGCAGCAGGCGCTGCAGTCCAATTTCGACTCCGACCTCGTGCGGCTGTTCGACAAGTACGCCCAGGGCTCGGTCACCCAGGCCGATATCGGTCTGGGCGATACGGTCTCGGTCTCGATCGGCGGCACGACCGCTGAGGCGACGCAGGCCAACCTCAGCAGCTCGTTCGGCTTTGCCGACTTCAACGAGGGCGGAAGCACGGTTCGACTGGCCCTGCCGGTCGCCATCGCCGAGACCGCCGGCGGCGCCGACGACCAGAGCGCCATCGTGCGCATCCGGCAGAACGGCCAGGACACGCTCGCGATCCGCTTCTACAAGGTCGACGATCTGGGGGGCACGATCGATGGACTGGCGCCCGGCAGCGCGGGTTATGCCGCCGCCGCTGCGGCGCGCGCCTACGAGGTGATGAGCGGCGGCACGATCGTCAACGGTCCGGGATACGGCAACTACGGGCAGGCCGAACTGAAGCATGTCGATGCCGGCGACATCGTCGCCATGCAGCTCATCAACGCGAGCCACGGCGACGCCTATTGGGGTTTCTCGCAGGCCAACCCGGATGCGATCGGCCATCTGTGGAATTACGGCGCCAACACGTGGGGCTGGGAGGATACGAGGGGCGGCGGCGACCGCGACTTCAACGACATGCTCGTCCAGCTGGACTTCACCAGCACCGCCGGTCATGGCTGGCTCGTGTAACCCGTCTGCGGCCAAAACTGGAGATTCCACCCCGATGATCGCACGCCGCCACGTTCTTCTGGCTGCTTTCGCGCTCGGCCTGGCCGGCCCGGCGCACGCCCAGCAGCCCCGCGTGCTGGAGTCGGCACCGAAAGCGGACGCAGTGGTCGGCCAGCGCAGCAGTGGCTTCTACGTACGCTTCGACCGTCCGGTCGATCATCAGGACTCCCGCCTGGCCATCAAGCAGGACGGCAGGATCGTCGAAGTGCTGCACCCGCGCCTCGAGTCGGCACCTGACGTGCTGTTCGCGCGCGCCCCCACGCTGCAGCCGGGCCGCTACAGTCTTCATTGGATCGTTGGCGGCGATCCGCAATTCGACGGTGAGATCCCCTTCTCCGTCGGCAACGACTGACTGTCAGTCGAGCAGCTCGCGCAGAACGCGGCCGGTGGCGGTGATGGCGAGCAAGGTCGGCACGTTCACCACGGCCTTGACGGCCGACTTTGTGGCGGGCCCGTAGCTCATGCAGTCGAGCGCCACCAGGTCGGGCTTCGCCGCCGCCAGACGGTTGGCGGCCTCAGCCGCCTCTTCCGGCCCGGCACTCGGCACCAGCGCCTCGACCGTGACAGACACTCCGCTGCGCGCCCACTTGGTCGCGAGTTTATCGCCCTGCTCGGCGAACGGCACCAGCAGGCCGAGCCGCCCGCGTGGCAGCAGCCCCTCGGCGATGCCACTCAGGACGCGCGACGGGAACAACACACCGGCATCGCCCTCCATCGCCGGAAACTCGCCGGTACAGGCATAGACGATGGCGTCGCAGCCATCGGCCCGCAGCTTCGCCAGCGTCCCCGGCGAGCGATCGATCACGGCCTGCTTGGAGATCTTCACGTCGCGGCCGCCGCGCAGACGCGTGTAGAGCGTGTCGGCGCCGCTGAGCGGCGGCAGGGCATCGACCTCGGCGTCGCTGAGGCCATCGAGCGCGCCGCGCAGGATCACCTTCGTGCCGGCCGGCGCCTGGGCCGCGAAGAGTTCCACGATGTCGTCGCGCGGCGCCTGTCCGATTGTGACGATCCCCAGGGTGCTCATCCTCTCAGCCCTCCAGTGCCACGGCATCGCCGTCGTTCCAGGCGAGCCCGACAGAATCGCCCGGCGCCCTCGACGCCCGCTCGCCGGCATGGGTTTCCCGCACCAGCATCGATGGTCCATTGGCCGGCTGAACCCGCAGCAAGGTCGAGCCGCCGAGATAGTTCGAGGTCTCGACCCTGCCCGAAAGGCGCGCGCCGTCCGCAGCCACGAGCCGGATCTTCTCGGGACGCAGCGCACGCAGCCGGCCGCCCTCCTCCAGGACATTGATCTCGCCGATGAAGTCGGCGACGAAGCGCGTGCGCGGTCGCTCGTAGATTTCGGTCGGCGTGCCCACCTGCTCGACCTTGCCTTTGTTCATCACGGCGATGCGGTCGCTCATGGCCAGCGCCTCTTCCTGGTCGTGGGTCACGAACACGAGCGTGACCCCGAGGCGCTTCTGCAGTTCCTTCAGCTCGAACTGCATCTGCTGGCGCAGCTTACGGTCCAAGGCGCCCAGCGGCTCGTCGCACAGCAGGACCGGCGGCTCGACGACCAGCGCGCGCGCCAGCGCCACGCGCTGCTGCTGGCCGCCCGAGAGCTGGCCGGGCTTGCGCGCCTCGAAACCTGTCAGCGCCACCTGCGCCAGCGCCGCCGCGACCCGGCGCTCGATGTCCGGCTTCGGGACCTCGCGCATGCGCAGGCCGAAGGCGACGTTCTCCGCCACCGTCCGGTGCGGGAACAGGGCATAGGACTGGAACACCATCCCCATGTCGCGCTTGTGCACGGGAAGATCGGTGATGTCCCTGCCGCCGACATGCACGCGGCCCGAATCGGGATGCTCGAAGCCCGCGATCATGCGCAGGCTCGTCGTCTTGCCGCAGCCCGAAGGCCCGAGCAGCGAAAAGAATTCGCCGGCGGCGATGTCGAGCGTGACGGAATCGACGGCCATGACGCGGCCGTCGAACGTCTTGGTCACCTGGTCGAGCTTGATGGCCGCGGAGGTCACGGATGCACGCCGCCCGTCAGCCCTTCAGGATCTTGGTGACGCGGGCGTCCACGTCCTCGCGCCGAGCATTGTACCACTTCCAGTCGGGCTGGATCAGGGTCGCCACCTTCTCCGGCGTGGTGAGCAGCTTGGCGTCGTACTTGGCGTCGAGCTTCACCTTCTTGTTGGCCGGCGAGTACCAGACGGCCTCGGCCAGCAGCTTCTGTACGTCGGGGCGCAGCATGTAGTCGATATAGGCGAAGGCCAGTTCCTTGACCTTGGAGCCCGGAGTCACGTTCAGCACCTGCTCCAGCGACATCACGCCCTCCGAGGGGCTGGCGAAGTCGACCGGCTGCATGTTCGCGCCTTCGTAGCGATAGACGCCCGAGTCATGGATGACGCCCATCGACACTTCGGCCGACAGCAGCATCTTCTCCATCTGGCCGGTGAAATCGACCAGCAGCCAGTCGGCACTGCGGCGGCCGATCTTGATG
>CAZPOS010000005.1:16692-20434 GCA_964588065.1 uncultured Reyranella sp. | reverse complement strand
ATATTTCAGCAGTTTCATCCTGTTCGCCCAATGCAGCCAAAATCGCTTTTAATTCTGTTGAATCAAGTTTTACATTGTTTTCTTTGTCCTGCTTTTTTAAATCAGTCAAAAACGCTTTTCGGTCTTTGTAGAGCTTTTCATTGGTGGTTTTCACATCCACCATCAGGTTGCCATAGACCTTGCCCAGCATCATCAGGTGCGCCTGGCCAAGGCTGTTCACCGGGATCAGATAGCCGCCACGTGCCCCGGCCAGCTTGGGATCGGCGAGATCCTTCCACGAGGTCGGCTTGGCCAGGCCCTTGTCGGTGCGATAGCCGAGGCCGATGGCGCTGGTGAAGATCGTGACGCCGACGATCTTCTCGCTCACCGCATAAGGATAGACGTCGGCGATGTTGGGCACTTCCTTGGCGGTGATCTTGTCCATCACCAGCCCCTCGACGACGGCATTCCACTGCTCGTTCGAGTTGGCGTGCAGCACGTCGTAGATCGGGTCGTTCTTCGGGCTGACCTGCAGCTTGGGTAGGAACGGGAAGGCTTGGTCGGCCGACACCGTGCACTTGAACTCCTTTTCGAAGGCCGGCAGCACCGTGGCCTTCATCACCTCGCCCCACTTGCCGCCCCAGGTCGTGATCTTGAGCGTCTTCGTCTGGGCATGAAGGATCGACGGCGCCCCCACCGTGGCCAGGGCCGCGAGGCCCGCACCGGCACGCAACGCTTTGCGACGTGAAATCATGGCAACCCCCTGTTTGTTCCCAATCACAGCTTAACGTAGGCCTTGAGGCCGATCAGCCTTTCCAGCACCAGAACCACCGACAATGCGAGCAAGATCGAGACCATCGAGGCGGCCGCGATGGCCCCGTCGAGGTCGAACTTCATGTAGTTGAACAGCACCACCGGCAGGGTCTCGCCCTTCGGCACCACCAGGAACAGCGACACCGGGAACTGGTCGAACGAGACGATGAAGGCGAAGACGCCGCCCGCGAACACACCCGGCCGGATCAGCGGCAGGGTGACCTCGAAGAACACCCGAACCGGGCTGGCGCCCAGCACGGCGGCCGCCTCCTCGATACGCCGGTCGAAATTGTGCAGGACGGCCAGCGTCGTGCGGATGACGTAGGGCACCGCGACCAGCGTGTGGGCCGCGATCAGCCCCCAGACCGGCCGGCCGATGCCCGACAGGAGATAGGCCTGGAACAGCGCGAGGCCGGTCAGGATCGCGGGCACCATCAGCGGCGACATGAAGAAGGCCGTCAGCACGGCACGTCCCGGCAGGTTGCCGCGCGCCAGGGCGAGCGCGCAGGCGGCGCCGATGACGATCGAGAGGACCAGCACCACGAAGGCCACCCACAAGGACAGCCAGAGCGCGTTCATGAACTCGGCACTGCCGAAAAACTTGTCGAACCAGCGCAGGCTGACGCCGACCGGCGGGAAGGAGATGTACGGCGTCGGATTGAGCGCGAACACCAGCACGATGGCGATCGGTAGCAGCAGGAACGCGAGCAGCAGCGCGTTCAGCACGAGATAGGCGGCGCGGCCGGCGTCGAACGGCCGGCGGTTGGGCGCGGGCGTCATGCCATGCCCTGCCCGCCCGCCAGCCGGGCCAGGATGCGGTTGTAGGCAACGACGATGGCCAGCGAGACCAGCAGCAGGATGACGCCGAGCGCGCCCGCGAAGTTCGGATTGAAGCTGGTACCGACCTGCTGGGCGATCAGCATGGGCAGGGTCAGCACGTCGGTACCGCCCATCAGCGAGGGCGTGACGTAGGCGCTGATCGACAGGGCGAAGACCAGCAGCGAGCCTGCCAGGATGCCCGGCAGGCTGAGCGGCAGCGTGACCTCGACGAAGGCGCGGATACGGCCGGCGCCCAGGCTGCGCGCTGCCTGCTCCAGCCGCTCGTCGATGCGGCCGATCACGCCGGTCAGGGTGAGGACCATGAACGGCACGTAGATGTGCACGAGGGCCACGATGGTGCCGAACTCGTTGTACATCAGCGGCAGCGGCTTCTCGATCAGGCCCCACTGCATCAGCGTCGTATTGATGACGCCCTTGTCCTGCAGGATGGTCATCCAGGCGAAGGTGCGCACGACGATGCCGGTCAGCATCGGCGCGATCACCGCCATCAGCACCAGCGCATGGCCGAGGCGCGACTGCATGCGCGCCATCCAGTGGGCGAGCGGATAGCCGATCAGCAGCGAGATGACGGTCGTGATCAGGCCGATGCGCAGGGTCGACCACAGCGCCTCGTGGAAGATGCCGGCCGTGTCGAAGATGAAGCGCTCATAGTGCCGCGTCGTCAGGAAGGCGTTCGGATTGGTGACCGGATTGCCGGAGTAGAACGACATCGCCGTCATCACGGCGAACGGCAGCACGAAGAACAGGACGAACAGCAGCCCGGCCGGCGCGATCAGCCAGGCGATCGGGGACGGGCGCGCGGCGTTCGTCATGCCGGCACGATCACGCGGTGGCCGCGACGTCGCCGACGACCCGGACGCGCACGCGCACCGAGTTGCCCGGCAGATAGGCGAGCGGCATGTCCTCGCTCTCGATCGTGTGCAGGGTGGCGCGATCGGCGCCGGCCGCCACGGCGCGATCGTTGGCGATCTCCTGCGCTGCGGCCAGAGCCTCGACCCGGGTCATGTCCTTGAAGATCTGGTCGCACTCGCCCGAGACCTGCGCGATGGCCGCGCCCACGGCGTTGGCGCAGTCGCCATGTTCGACATGGATCACCTGCGACACGCCCGCCATCTTGTCGGGGATCAGGAAGGCCCCGCCGCCGACCGCGATCAGCGGGACGTCGCCAGCCTCGGTCTTCATGCGGTCGACCGCCTCCTCGGCGAGACGCGCCGCCTCGGAGAACACCTTCGCGCAGGTCGCGGCATCGAGATGCGCCACCTTCGTCTTGTCGCCGAGATCGAGCACGCCGGCCGCCACCGCCACGTCCGTCGTCGTGAGCTGCGCGCCGCCGAAGGCGACGCCGTCGGTCAGCAGGCGGTAGCCCACCGAGAGCGGGCCGATCGAGAGCGGCTCGAGCGCCACGTGGCTGCCGCCGCCCAGCCCGATCGACAGCAGGTCGGGCATGCGGAACAGCGTGCGGACACCGCCCACCTTGACCACGGAGTTGGCCTCGCGCGGGAAGCCGAGCTTGAGCTGGCCGACGTCGGTCGTGGTGCCGCCGACGTCGATCACCATCGCGTCGCTCAGGCCCGAAAGGTAAGCCGCGCCGCGCATGGAGTTGGTCGCGCCCGAGGCGAAGCTGTAGACCGGCAGGCGCCGCGCCTGGCTGGCCTCGGCCACGGTGCCGTCGTTCTGGGTGATGAACAGCGGCGCGTCGATGCCGGAATCGCGGATCGCCTGCTCGAAGGCGGCGATCGTGTCGCGCGACAGGTCGGCGAGCGCGGCATTCAGCAGCCCGGCATTCTCGCGCTCCAGCAGGCCGATGCGACCGAGATCGGAGGAACAGGTGATCGCCGCATCGGGGATCACCGAGGCGACCAGTTCGGCTGCCCGCTTCTCGTGGCTGGGATCGAGCGGAGAGAACACCGACGAGATGCCGACCGAACGCAGGCCCGCCGTCTTCATCTCATGGGCCGCCTTCAGGACGGCGGCCTCGTCGAGCGGCATGAACGGACGGCCGTCATACTCGTGGCCGCCTTCGACCATCCAGACACCGCCGCGCACCAGCTCACCAAGATCCTCGGGCCAGTCGCAGAATGGCGGCAACGAGGCGCCCGACGGCGTGCTG
>CAZPOS010000005.1:1343-16682 GCA_964588065.1 uncultured Reyranella sp. | reverse complement strand
CAGCTCGTTGGCCGAGGCCGAGCCGGAGCGCTGCCACCTTCGTGAGATGCCGGCGCTGCACCACGGCATTGATGAAATGCGTGGTACCGATCATCACGCCGTCGACCTTCTTCGGCGTGCCATCGGCGCCCTTCAGCACGCCGGTCGCGCCGAGCTTCTTCAGTGAATCGAGGATGCCCGTCGTCACGTCCTGGCTGGTCGGCGCCTTCACCGCGCCCACGACCCTGCCCTCTTCGATCAGGACGGCGTCGGTGTTGGTGCCGCCGACATCGATACCGATTCGTCTCATGACGCGAACACGCTCCTGAATTCCAGATCATAGCCGAAGGCCCGCGGACCGACGTACGCCAGCCCTTCGGGGGTGAGGAAGATGTCGGGCCCGGGCAACGCGATCACCGTCACCCTCTGGCCATACCGGATGGTCTCGGTGCCGACCGCCTCGCCCGACACCGAGTCCAGCACGCAGATCAGGTCGGGGCTCATGGCGACCGGCTCGCCGTCACGGTGCGCCACGATCCACTCGTTCTGAAAGTCGATCTGCATGGCCGAGCCGCGCCAGTCGTCCATGCCCTCGAACCGCACGACGCCGCGCAGGAAACCCTCCGTGGCGCGTCGTTCGACGTCGACCACCTTGCCGCGATAGAGGAGCTTGCCCGGCTCGACGGCAAGGATGGCCGCCACCGGATCGTCGTGCGTCCGCTGCGCCTCGCGCACGGCGCGACCGATGGCGATGGCCTTGGTCGTTGTGCCATGGATGCCCCACTTCTTCACCTCGGCCCCCGTGCGCGGCGGCTGGCAGGTCGAAGCGGTCGAGCCGTACTCGACCACGATCTTGCGGCCGACCCGCTCGGCCCATTTCCAGGTCGGCACGGTCTCGACGACCGACTCCAGCCCGCGAACATCGACCACCGTCATCGGACAGGGCTTGAGCTTGCCGACCGCCACCGAGGTCATCTGCGCCTCGGGATAGGCGCGCCCCATCGTGTCCGAATCGACGACCGGGATGCCGAGATTGGCGGCGACCATCAGCGGCCGCACGCCGTTGCCGCCGCCGATCTCCATGCCCATGACGGCATCGAACCTCCGCCTTGTGTGCTCTTCCATGAGAACCGCCGCGCGGGTGAAAACGCGATGATCGGTAAGTCGTTCGATCCCGACCAGCGGCGCGCCCATGCCCGCAATCACGGCGACATAGGCATCGTCCGCCAGATCCCCGGCATCGATCAGCTGCACGCGTTTCCCCTCGCGATAGAGCACGCGCATGTTGAGCAGCGACAGGTAAGGATTGCCCCCGCCGCCCGTGCCCAACACCCAGGCGCCGACGGCGAGCGATTCGATATCGTCCTCGGTGATCTCACGCCGGCTCAAGCGAAGACGCTCTTGAACTCGATGTCGTAGGCGAAGGCCCGGGGCCCGACGTGCTGCAGACCCTTGGGGCTGAGGAACACCGGCGGCGGTGGCAGCGCGATCACCGTCACCCTCTGGCCGTAACGGATGGTCTCGGTACCGACCGCCTCGCCTGACACCGAGTCGAGCACGCAGATCAGGTCGGGCGACATGGCGATGGGCTCGCCGTCGAGCCAGGCCACGATCCATTCGTTCTGGAAGTTGATCTCCATGGACGAGCCGCGCCATTCGTCCATCCCGTCGAAGCGGGTGCGGCCGCGCAGGAACCCCTCGGTGGCGCGCCGTTCGACGTCGACGACCTTGCCCTTGTAGAGGAGCTTGCCGGGCTCGACGGCGAGAATGGCCGCGATCGGGTCCTCGTGCCGGCGCTGCGCCTCGCGCACCGCATGACCGATGGCGATGGCCTTGGTCGTGGTCCCGTGAATGCCCCACTTCTTGACCTCGGCACCGGTGCGCGGCGCCTTGCAGGTCGAAGCGATCGAGCCGTACTCGACGCAGATCTTGCGGCTGACCCGCTCCATCCATTTCCAGGTCGGCACCTTCTCGACGACCGACTCCAGGCCGCGCACGTCGACGGTGGTCAGCGGGCACGGCATGAGGTCGCCAACGGCAACCGAGGTCATCTGCGCCTCCGGATAGGCCCGGCCCATCATGTCGGAATCGATCACCGGACGCTTCAGGTGCGCCGCCGCCATAAGCGGCTGGATCGAATTGCCGCCACCGATCTCCAGCGCCATGATCCCGCGGAAGCGATACCGCGTGTGGCGCTCCATCAGGTCGACGGCGCGCGCGATGGTGCGGCTGTCGGTGAGGCGCTCCTGCCCGACCAGCGGCGCGCCCATGTTGGAAACCGCGGCGACCCAGTCGTCGTCGGCCAGCTCCGACGCCGGCATGAGCTGGACGCGATAGCCCTCCCTGTAGAGCGCCCGCATGTTCAGCAGGCCGAGATAGGGACTCCCGCCGCCACCGGTCCCGAGGACCCAGGCGCCGACGGCCAGCGATTCGATGTCGTCGAGAGTGATGTCGGTCAGGGGCATGGGCCAGGTCTCGGGCGCGCTCGCTGTTGTCGGGTCAGACGAAGTCCGCCGGAGCGAAGCCTTGCAAGATCGGGACCATCGACGCAGCGTGCTTGGCTGCATCATGGGTTCGAGTCCGCATGACATCCTGCCCCGTATTCAGGCATGTCTATGGATCGAGCAGACGGGCATCAATACGTGCGAACACGTATGGGGAGAAAGAAGGTGGGGACCAGGCGCACACCGCGCATCGCCGTCATCACGATGGGCCACGCGCCACGTCCTGACGTGATGCGGGAACTCGCACCGCTGCTCGGCGAGGCCGAGTACGACGAGTTCGGCGCCCTCGATAACGATCCTGAATCGACAATCGCGCACATGGCGCCGCGTGGCGACGAGTTGAGCTACCTCACGCGGCTGCGCGACGGCCGCCACGTGATCGTCGAAGCCGGCTTCGTGACGACCCGCACCGAGGCCCTCGTCGCGGAGCTCGATGCTCGCAACTACGACCTCCTCATCCTGGCGATGACCGGCATGCGCGCCCGGCTTGCGACGCGGACGCCGCTCATCCATGGCCAGGACACGCTCGATGCCTGGATCTCGGCACTGGTCGCCAGCAACGCGCGGATCGGCATCATCTTCCCCCTGGCAAGCCAGCAGTCGGCCGCGAGCGAGAGCGACTACGGCACGATGCTGAAGAGTTCGCTGGCGACCATCGCCGGCAGCCAGAGTTCGGACCTGACCGAGGCCATAGACCGCGTCTCGGGTGCCGACCTGGTCGTGATGAATTCTGTCGGCTACACCGGCGAAATGGCGCAGCAGGTCGCGCGCAGCAGCGGCAAGCCGGTCGTCACCGCCTGCCGCATCATCGCCAGCACGGCGCGCCTGCGCCTGTCGGAGATCGCCGGCAAGCCTCTCGACCTCCAGGCCGCGACCTATACCGGTGTCGAACTGTTGCGCCGCCTTCCCCAGGCCGCCCTCGAATCGCTGACGCGACGCGAGACGGAGGTGTTGGTCCAGGTGCTCGAAGGTGCGGCCAACAAGTCCATCGCCCGCGCACTGGGCATCAGCCATCGCACCGTCGAGATCCATCGTGCCCGGGCGATGATGAAGCTCGGCGCGACGTCGACGCCGGAACTCATCCGGCGAGCCTTGCGGCAATCCGAGCGTTGAGGTCGGGCACGCGCCGTTCAGGGCGCGAGCGGCGGCACGGCGGCGCGGATCGGCGCGCTCGAGATCTGCATCAGGCCCGAGAAGGGCTCCACCATCTCGAGGATCAGGAAAAGAGCAGCCGATGCGGACAGCGCGACCAGCACGAGCGCGACCGCCGATGTCGGATTCACCGGCGAGAACAGGCAGTAGCTCGCAAACAGCACCGTGAGCCAGAAAATGAGCACGACGAGAATCGGCAGCGGCAATCCGGACCTCGATTGCTCATAGAGCGCAAGTCGCGCCTGCGAGATCGGAACCGCGAGCTGGAGGGCCTGCGCGACCAGGGCCGCCTTGACCGTCGTCCCGCCGGGCAGGGCATGCAGACCGGCGTAGACCTGCGACGCCAGCGTCCCGCTGCCATAGAGTGCAAGATTCTCCTTGGCCGGCGTGTCGTGCCAGATCCTGTCGATCATCTGGTCGACGGCTACTCTCAGGAGCGATCGCAAGGGCTTCGTTTCCGAGCCGTACTGATCGAGCACCGCGTCGAGCAGGATGAGATTGGCGGCGATCTGCCTGACCTCGGCGCGTTGAGCCTCGTAGGAGCTGCTCGCCGAGTTGATGAGGAGGCCGAGGACCAGCGCCGCGATCGTTCCCACGAGGCCGGCGCCCAGGCGGATGATGTCCCGGGCATGGTCGTCGAGGTGATGACCCGGCAGCCTGCGGCGCAGCAACACGCCGATGACCGCACCGAGCAGCATGACGCCGCAGGCGGCTAACGAGATCCAGATGGGCTGCACGAATCACCTTTCGCAGGGACGCCGTACGCTGGCGCACGCAAGAATTCTAGCACCGCTGCGAAACGGGCACGGCTTGGTTTTTGCAGGGGTTTCAACGCGCATGGTAGCGTTCGCGCAACGTATCCGGAGGTCGTCGATGCAGCCATCCATCCAATCCGTGACGGGGCAGCCCCTCACCCCTCCTCTGATTGGCGGCGAGATTCCGCTGATCGATGTCTCGGCCTATCTCGCGGGTGTTACCGGCGCCGCCGAGAAGGCCGCGTCCGAACTGCGCTACGCATTCGAGAACGTCGGCTTCTACTATCTGGCGGGCCATGGCGTGCCGCAGAAGCTGATCGACGCCACCTATGAAGCCGCCGCTCGCTTCCATGCCCAGCCGATGGAGGCCAAGCTCGCGGTCAAGGTCGACGAGCATAATATCGGCTACATGCCGATCGCCCAGAAGGCGCCGCCGAACGCGGCCGCTCAGGGCAAGAAGCCCAGCCAGAACGAGGCCTATTTCCTGCGCCGCGAGCGCGACGCCAGCGATCCCGACGTGATCTCGGGCCGCCGTTTCCACGCGCCGAACAAGTGGCCGGCCGACCTCCCGGGCTTTCGCGAGACCGCGCTCGAATACATCGCGACCCTGGAAAAGCTCTGCCAGAAGCTGGTGAAGCTCTACGCGCTGGCGCTCGATCTGCCGGAGACCTATTTCGACGCCTGCTTCGCCAGGCCGCACATGATCCTGCGCATGTCGCGCTACCCGCAGATCGACGGCGCCGACGAGAGCGTCGAGAGCCTGGTGCCGCATACCGACTCAGGGTTCATGACCCTGCTGCCGCCCAACAAGGTGCAGGGTCTGTCGATCCTGCTGCCGGACGGCCGCTGGATGGACGCACCCGGTATCGAGGACGCCTTCGTCGTCAACGGCGGCGACATCCTCCATCGCTGGAGCAACGAGCGGTTCCTGTCGACGCCGCATCGGGTGCGCAACGTCTCGGGACAGCTGCGCTACGCCATTCCCTTCTTCTGCGATCCGGACCACGACACGATGATCGAGTGCCTGCCCTCGTGCCAATCGGCCGAGAAGCCCGCCAAGTATCCGCCGATCAAGTTCGGCGACTACGCGCTGTGGTTCGCCGCCCAGCGCTATGGCCACATGTCCAAGGTCCAGGCGCCGTCCGAGGCCGAGATCGCGCCGGGCGAACGCGCCACCTCGCGCTGGCAGGCCTGATGGCTATGGACTTGCGTACCCTCGTCGCGGCCGGTTCCGCCGCCGCTCTTCTTGTCATTTCACCCGCTTTCGCCCAGACCAAGACCATCAAGGCGGTGATGCATTCGGACCTCAAGGTCCTCGACCCGATCTGGACCACTGCCAACATCGTGCGCAATCACGGCTACATGGTGTGGGACACGCTGTTCGCGATGGACGAGAAGCTGCAGCCGCAGCCTCAGATGGTCGACACCTGGAGCGTGAGCGACGACAAACTCACCTATACCTTCACGCTGCGCGACGGGCTGAAGTGGCACGACGGCAAGCCGGTCACGGCCGAGGACTGCATCGCCTCGCTGAAGCGCTGGGGCGCGCGCGATTCGACCGGCGTGAAGATGCTGAGCTTCGTCTCAACGTTCGAGCCGGTGAACGACAAGACGTTCCGGATCGTACTGAAGGAGCCCTACGGGCTCCTCATCGATTCGCTGGCCAAGCCCGGCGGATCGACTCCGCTGATGATGCCCAAGCGGATCGCCGAGACCGATCCCGCCAAGCAGATCTCCGAGTTCATCGGCTCCGGCCCGTTCATCTTCAAGGCCGACGAATGGAAGCCCGGCGACAAGACCGTCTATGTGAAGAACCCCGACTACAAGCCGCGGCCGGAGCCGGCCTCGGGCCTGGCCGGTGGCAAGGTCGCAAAGGTGGACCGGGTCGAGTGGCTGGCCATCCCCGACCATCAGACCGCCGTGAACGCGCTGCTGGCTGGCGAGATCGACTACATCGAGGCGCCACCCCACGATCTGAAGCCGCTGTTGCTTGCCGACAAGAACATCAGGCTCGAGGTCTACAACACGATCGGCGCACAGTACGTATTCCGCTGGAACACGGTGGTGCCGCCGTTCGACAACGAGAAGGTGCGCCGCGCCGCGGAGTATGCCTTCGACCAGAAGGCGTTCCTGCAGGGCGTGATCGGCGACGAGAAATATTACCAGACCTGCGACGCCATGTTCGTCTGCGGCACGCCGCTCGAATCGAAGGCCGGCATGGACGGGCTGGTGCGCGGCAACTTCGCCAAGTCGAAGGAGCTGCTCAAGGAGGCGGGCTATGACGGCACGCCGATCGTGATGCTGCACACGACCGACATCGCGGTGCTGACCAACGCCGGGCCGATCGCCAAGGACCTGCTCGAGAAGGGCGGCTTCAAGGTGCAGATGGTGCCGCTCGACTTCCAGGCCATCGTGGCGCGGCGCCTGCGCAAGACGCCGCCGCAGGAGGGCGGCTGGAACGGATTCATGACGGCCTGGCTGTCGGTCGACATGATGAACCCGCTGACCAACAGCATGCTCACCGCCTCGTGCGACAAGGCCAACTTCGGCTGGCCGTGCGACGCCGAGGTCGAGCGGCTGCGCGATGCCTTTGCGCGGGCGCCGGACCTCGAGAGCCGCAAGAAGATCGCCGCCGACCTGCAGGCGCGCGCCATCACCTACGGCACGCACGTCCCGCTCGGTCAGTACACGCTGCCGACCGCGACCCGCTCGGACCGTCTGAGCGGTATCGTGACGAGCCCCGTTCCGGTATTCTGGAACATCGAGAAGAAGGGCAACTGACGCCCATCAAGCCGGGGCCGACGATGCTCTCCGAGAAGACCCGCATCGTCGGCGCCAGCGCCATCGGCAACATCCTCGAATGGTTCGATTTCGCGATCTACGGATACTTCGCGATCACCATCGGCAAGACCTTCTTTCCGCACCAGGATACGGTCGCCCAGTTACTCTCCACCTTCGGCGTCTTTGCCATCGGCTGCCTGATGCGGCCGCTGGGGAGCCTGATATCGGGCAGCATCGGCGACCGCTACGGTCGGCGCGCTGCGCTCAATGTCTCGATGAGCGGGATGGCCTTCGCGACGTTCCTCGTCGGGATCCTTCCCGGCTACGAGACGCTGGGTATCCTCGCCCCCATCCTGCTGACGGCGCTGCGTATCCTGCAGGGCCTGGCGATCGGAGGCGAGTGCCCCACCGCCTTCATCTTCATGATCGAACATGCTGGCCCGAAAGGGCGCGGCCTCGCCGGCGCCATGACGACGGGCGGCGGCACGGCGGGGATTCTCGCGGGATCCGCAGCCGGTGCCCTCCTCACCGCAGGTCTGCCGCCGGACGTCCTGCAAGACTGGGGCTGGCGGCTTCCGTTCCTGCTGGGCCTGCCCGTCGGAGCCCTGGGATTCTGGCTGCGCCGTCGGGTTTCCGAACCGCCGCGGAGCTGCGAGGTCGTCGCCGCGCCGGTCCGGGAGGTGCTGAAGCACCATCTTCCGCTGCTGTTTCGGCTGGCCGGCATCGCCGCACTGGGCGCCGTCACGTTCTACATCGTCTTTCTGTATCTCGTGAGCTGGCTGCAGTTCGTCGACGGCATTGCCCCCGTTGTCGCGCTGACCTTCAACACCGTGGCCATGGCAGTCGCGCTGCCCGTCTATCTCGGCGCCGGCTGGCTCAGCGATCACGTGGGCCGCCGCAAGCTGCTCCTGATCGCCATGGCGGCTGCGATCGTTGGGGCGGTGCCGCTGTTCTGGCTCATGCACCATCCCGATCCCTGGCTCGTGCTGGCGGGCCAACTGGGATTCGTCCTCATCATCGGCACTGTCTTCGGTATCGAACCCGCCTTCATGGTGGAAGCGACCCCCACCCCGATCCGCTGTACCGCCGTGGCGCTCGCCTTCAACCTGCCGGCCGGCATCCTGGGGGGCCTCGCGCCCCTCGCGGCGGACTGGCTGATCCACCGGACCGGGAACGATCTCAGTCCCGCCTTCCTCGTCATGGCCGCGGCGGCGATTTCTCTCGCGGCCACGGCGTCGTTTCGCGACAGGACGGGGATGCCCGACGAACCATCACCCGCGCGTGACGGGCAGTAATGGCCGCCATCTCGTGGCATAGTCCGTCGAGATGAGCCCCGTCAGCACTCGCCGCGTCGTAGCGGCCGGCACCATCGGCAACCTGCTCGAATGGTACGATTTCGCGATCTACGGCTACTTCGCCGCCACGATCGGACGCGTCTTCTTCCCGGCCGAGAATGCCGTGGCGCAGGTCCTGGCGGCCTTCGGCATCTTCGCGCTGGGCTACCTGATGCGGCCACTGGGCGGCATCGTCGTGGGCCATATCGGCGACCGCTTCGGACGGCGCGCCGCCCTCACCTTTTCCATCGCCGCCATGGCGATCCCCACCTTCCTCGTGGGCCTGCTGCCGGGCTACGACACACTCGGGATGGCGGCGCCCATCCTGCTCACGCTGCTGCGCATGGTTCAGGGCCTGTCGGTCGGCGGCGAGGCGACGACCGCGATGGTGTTCCTGGTCGAACAGGCGCCGCCCGGACGGCGCGGCTTCGTCGGCAGCTTCTGCTCCCTGGCCGCCACCGGCGGGTTTCTCATGGGCTCGGCGATCGGCGCGACCTTCGCCGCGCTCCTGCCGGCGGATGCGCTCGCGGCCTGGGGCTGGCGCATCCCGTTCCTGCTCGGCCTGCTGCTGGGCGTCGTCGGCTGGTGGATCCGCCAGGTCATCGTCGAGGAAGCGCCGCCCAAATCGGGTCACGGCTCGCCTCTCGTCGAGACCGTGCGCCATCACGGCCGCGCCGTGATGCGCGTGGCCGGCATCACGATCTTCAATGCCGTCGGCTTCTACCTGATGTTCCTCTATGTGGTGACCTGGCTGCAGACCGTCGACGGGATCCCACCGGCACGCGCGCTCGAGATCAATACGGTCAGCATGTTCTTCCTGCTCCCGGTGATGCTGCTCGCCGGCTGGCTCTCGGATCGCCTCGGTCGCCGGCCGCTGATGTTCGCCGCCATGATCGTGGGCTTCGCCGGCGCGCTGCCCTTCCTCTGGCTGATGCATCATCCCGATCCGAGGCTGATCCTGGCGGGACAACTCGCCCTGGTCGTGCCGGCGGGCATGGGACTCGGCGTCCTGCCCGCCATCCTGACGGAATCGGTGGCGGGGCGCGTCCGCTGCACCGCCATTTCGCTCGGCTACAACATCGCTTTCGGCGTCATCGGCGGGCTGACGCCGCTCACCGCCGCCTGGCTGATCGCCCGCTCCGAGATGGATCTCAGCCCGGCCTGGCTGTTCATGGCCGCAGCGGCCATCTCCATCGCCACTCTCCTCACCTTCCGCGAGACGTCGCGCGACGCGACACTCCCGCCGTGAGGATCACCCGTCGCGCGCTCGCACCAATCGCCCTCGCAGCAGCGGCGCTTCCGGTCCGGGCGGCATCTCCCCCATGGATCGACGCGCACACGCATGCGTTCGTGCGCGGACTGAAGCTCGCCGTGGATGCGCGCTATGCGCCTGCCTACGATGCATCCTGGGAGACGCTGCTGAAGCTGGCCGAGGCCAACGGCGTCGGCCGCACGGTCCTGCTGCAACCCTCGTTCCTGGGCTACGACAATTCCTACCTGTTCGGTGCGCTCAAGGCCGAGCCTAACCGCTTCCGCGGCGTGCCGTGGATCTCGCCCTCGGTCGAGACACGGCCCGAGGAGTGGGAGGAGATGGCGCGCATCGGCGTGCGCGGCCTGCGTTTCCCGATCTTCGGCCTGCCGACGCCGCAATGGTCCGCCTATCACGACATGCTGGGCGAGGCGTTGAAGCGGGATTGGCCGATCCATCTCTACGTCGAGAGCAAGCGCCTGCCCGAAATGCTGCCGGTCCTGCTCGACGGCGGCCACAAGGTGGTGGTCCCCCACTACGGCATGTTCGACCGCACCCTGGGCCCGGCTCGCGATCCCGGCTTCAAAGCCCTGCTCGAAAGCGCCCGGACGGGTCGCGTCTTCGTGGTGATGTGCGGCGCCTATCGCGTCGGACCCGAGCGCGCCCGGATGGCTGCGCCAATGCTGCTCGATGCCTTCGGCTCCGAGCGCCTTATGTGGGGCAGCGACTGGCCGCACACCGATACCGACCTCAACCGCGTGACGACCTATCCGATCACGCTCAGGACATTCGAGGACTGGGTGCCGAACGAAGCGGCGCGACGCACGATCCTGATCGACACGCCCGCCAGACTGTACGGCTTCTAAGCCGGCGACTGCTGGTGCTGGACCAATTGCCAGCCTGCGCCGGACCGGCAATAGGTCGACGTACAGAAGGCGGTGTACGGCTTCTCATCATCGCGCCACCCCGTCGCCCTGTAAGCAAGCACCGTTACGTCTTTGATGGGATGGGTCACGATCCTGTCGGACATTTGCACAGACGACCAGCGCGGCATCTGGTCGATGGATTTCATGATTGCAGCGACGGACATGAGGCCGCCCGGTGCGGGGAAGGCCATCACGCAATGGGGATCCACAAGCTTCCGATAGTGCGCGGCGCCGCCCGTCCAAAGCTGCCGTTCCATATCCCAGGCGACTTCATCTTGCATGGCACCCCTCCCTGCAACCGCGAAAGAAACGCCGCCTGACCGCGAAGAGTTGCTAGCTAGGCCGCCCCACCCTCGACGGTGCGGCCTTCGGCGCGCCAGCGCAGCATGCCGCCGGGCAGGTTGGCAACGTCGGTGATCCCCGCCTTCTGCAGGATCGCCGTCGCATGCGCGGAGCGGCTGCCGGCGCGGCAGACGGCGACCACCGGCTTGTCCGTCGGCAGATCCTTGGCGCGCGCCGACAGTTCCCCCAGCGGGACGAGCGTCGCCCCCCGGATATGACCGAGCGGGCCCGAGAACTCGGCCGGCTCGCGCACGTCGACGACACTGACCTTGGCGAGGTTTTCCTCCAGCCAGTGTGGCTCCACTTCCCAGACGCCGCCAAAGGTGAAGCGCAGCGGTGCCCAGCCGGGTTCCGCCGGCGCGCTCGCCCCGTTTCCCGGCTGGCCACAGCGGAGGTTGGCCGGCACCGCCTCGTCGATCTTCTTCGGGTGCGGCAAGTCGAGGTTCTTCATGTAGCCGACATAATCGTTCTCGCCGACCTCGCCGCCCAGCCGCGGATTGAAGCGCTTCTCCTCGGCGACACTGCTGACCGTGAGGCCGCGATAATCGTGGGCGGGATAGAGGAGGCAGCCCTCGGGCAGCGCGAAGATGCGCGAGCGCACGGAGCGATAGAGGGCGCGCGGATCGCCCTGCTGGAAATCGGTGCGACCGGAGCCGCGGATCAGCAGGCAGTCGCCGGTGAAGGCCATGCTCTCGTCGTCGAGCACATAGGTCACGCAACCCGATGTGTGCCCCGGCGTCGCGCGGACCTCGAGCGACCGTTGCCCGAACTCGATCCGGTCGCCGTCCTGCAGCAGACGGTCCGCACCCGCCGCACCTGATGCCGCCGACAGCGCGATCCGGCTGCCCAGCCGCTGCTTCAGCAGCCAGGCGCCGGTTACGTGATCGGCATGGACGTGTGTGTCGAGCGTCCAGGCGAGCGTGAGGCCAAGTTCGCCGATCAGCGCCGCATCGCGCCGCGCCTGTTCGAACACCGGATCGATCAGCAGCGCCTCCTTCGAGACGCTGCAGCCGAGCAGGTAGGTATAGGTCGACGAGGTAGGGTCGAAGAGCTGGCGGAAGACGAGCATCTGCCTCTCCCGTCTCAGCCCGGCGCGCTGGCTTTGTCGAGGGCGGCGACCGATTCCGGATCGAGCTCCAGGGTGGTCGAATTCAGCACGTCGTCGAGCTGCTTGAGGCTGGTGGCGCTCACGATCGGCGCGGTGATCGACTTGCGCTGCAGCAGCCAGGCGAGCGCCACCTGCGCCAGCGTCGCGCCGTTCTTCTCGGCGGCGTCATCCAGCGCCTTCAGGACGGCCATGCCCTTCGGGTTGATGTACTTCTTCACCCCCGCACCGCGCTGGGCACTGCCGACATCGGCCTCGGACCGGTACTTGCCCGTCAGGAAGCCGCTGGCCAGCGAGTAGTAAGGGATCACCCCGATCCCCTGCTTCAGACACTCGTCCTCCAGCGCGCCTTCAAACAGGCCGCGCTCCATCAGATTATAGTGCGGTTGCAGGCTCTCGTAGCGCGGCAGCCCCTTCTCCTTCGAAATCTTCGCCGCCTCGGCGAGGCGCGGCGCGTCGAAGTTGGAGGCGCCGATGAAGCGGATCTTGCCCGCCTTGATCAACTCGGCATAGGTCGAGAGCGTCTCTTCCTGCGGCGTGTCCTTGTCGTCCTTGTGCGACTGGAAGAGGTCGATGCGGTCGGTGTTCAGGCGCTTCAGCGACGCCTCGACCGACTCCTTGATGTTCTTCGCCGAAAGCGCGCCGCTCGGCAGGCCCATGCCGCACTTGGTCGCGAGAACGATCTTGTCGCGCTTCGACGGATCCTGCTTGAGCCAGCTGCCGATCACCGTCTCGCTCTCACCGCCCTTGTTGCCCGGGAACCAGCGCGAATAGACGTCGGCGGTGTCGACGAAGGAGAAGCCATGGTCGACGAAGGCATCGAGCAGCTTGTGCGACGTCGCCTCGTCGGCGGTCCAGCCGAACACGTTGCCGCCGAAGGCGATGGGGACGAATTCGAGGTCGGACTGACCGAGTTTACGCTTCTGCATATTGGACTCCTCTGGAGATCTATTCGGCGGCCTTGGGTGGCGCAGCGACGGACGTCTCGGCCTTCGCCTCGACGACCGCCGGCACGGTGGGGGTGGCGGGGATCGGGAACGGATAGGTGTTGCCGGACGCGAACTGGATGCCGAGCGCCGGGAACTGTTCGTACATTCGGCGGATCACGATACGCTGGACCACGGTCGGGTTCTTCGGGCGTGCCATGAACTTGAAGCGCACGATCACCGAATTGTCCTTGATGTCGACGACGCCCTGCATCTTGGGCGGATCGATCAGGATCGGCTTGTAGGCGGGCTCCTCCATCATCGCGAGTCCGATCTTCTTCACGGTCTTGCGCAGCAATTCGATGTCGGTGCCGTTGGCGAAGGCGATGTTGAACTTCACCACCGTCCAGTCCCGGCTGAAGTTGGTGATGTGGGCGATCTGGCCGAACGGCACGATGTTGAGCTGGCCGTTCTGGTGTCGCAGCTTCAGCGAACGGACGCTGAACCCCTCGACCGTGCCCTTTCCCTTGCTGCAATCCACATACTCGCCGATGCGGAACGAATCTTCGGCGAGGAAGAAGACGCCCGATACGATGTCCCTGACCAGCGACTGGCTGCCGAAGGAAACCGCGAGGCCGAGCACGGATGCGCCGGCGATCAGCGGCGTGATGTTCACGCCGAGTTCCGCCAGCACGAGCAGGCCGCCGATGACCGCAATGGAGACGCCCGCGACGACGCGCAGCAGCGGCATCAGGGTGCGCAGCCGGGAGGCCGCGACCCGGACCTCCTCTTCCGAATCGCCCGACACATCGGCCGACGGGAGCGGATTGGCGGCGATGTAGGAGTCCATGCGGTACTTGAGGAACCGCCAGCCGGCATAGATGGCCACCGCCGTGATCGCCGCCATCTTGGCCCCGCGATCGTGCACGACCCATTCGTCGGCCGTCGCCGCGGCGAGCACTCGGACCATGAGCGCCTCGGCGATCAGGATGGCGACGTAAAGGCGCACGAGAAGGCGCACGCAGTCCGCCACCACGTCGCCCGCCATCGGCAATTCCGAGACGATGTGGCGTGTGATGCGGTGCATCAGAGTCTCGAACAACAGCAGGGCGATCAACGTCGATTCGATCACCGACAGACCGCGCGCGGCGGTGCCGCTCTCGGTCAGGGCGGCATAGACGGAAGCGGCGCCCAGCACGACGTAGAAGGCCAGACCGCCCATCCACCAGTTGCGCGCCGCGTCGAGCTTGAGCTGGCGGCTGAACCCGGTCGGCGGCACCATGGCGGTCAGCCAGGCGGCCATGTCGAAGCGCCAGCGCCAGACGACCAGGACCAGCAGCACGGCAATCAACGGCACGTACAGGATGATGGCGGCACTGATCAGCTCACGGTTCGCGCCCGTTGCCTCCAGGGATCGTGCGGCGAGACTGCCGAGCAGCGGCAGCAGGACCACGAGGTCCAGCGCGACCAGCAGGCGACGCGCCGTCGCGTCATCGACCGGGGCGATGCGGCCTTCCGCCAGATGCGGGCGCAGGAACGCCCGGAACACCAGGTTGAACGCCCGCCAGTAGACGAGCGCGTGCAACACCATCTGGCCGAGCTGCGAGCCCAGACTGTCCGACGGGCCGAGTTGGGCGAGGACCAGCCGGCCCGCGACGGCCAGCGCCACCAGGGCGAGCGCGTCGAGCAGCAGCGCACGGAAGAAGGCGCGCAGCGGCGTCTTGCTGGCGAGCCGGTCGAAGGCGTGGACGCGGGCCCGACTGAGGACCAGGCGCGCGAGGAATTCGGCCAGCAGGCCGGCCACGACGATTCCGGCCAGCAGCAGCGCCGCGCCGCCCCCGACCGCCTGCGGCAGACTCATCAGATGCGCGCCGAGTGCGGGAAGCTGGGCGACCGTGAACTCGAACCGCTCGGTCATCAGCAACAGGAAGCCGGCCGCGGCGGTATGCCCGCCCGTCACCGTCTGGGCCGTGCCTGGAAACGCCCAGGCGGCGGCCAGTGCACCGATCGCCAGGGCGCCGCCGCAGCTTGACCGTTTCATTGATTTTCCCCCAAAGGATGTCCTCCCGAACCTAAGGCAATTGGCGACCAGCCGCCAGACGACACGACAGGAGAGACGCCGCGATGCTCGGACTCATGCAGGATCGACCGCTTCTGATTTCGCAGCTCATCGAGCACGCCGCCCTCAACCACGGCGATACCGAGATCGTCTCGCGCACCGTCGAAGGCCCGATCCACCGCTACACCTACCGCGACGCGAACAAGCGGGCGAAGAAGGTCGCCGAG
>CAZPOS010000005.1:0-1333 GCA_964588065.1 uncultured Reyranella sp. | reverse complement strand
CTCTTCACCTTCGTCGAAGCGCTCGGCATCTCGGCCCTGCTCGCCCTCGGCATCAAGGTGGGCGACCGGATCGGGACGCTGGCCTGGAACGGCTACCGCCATTTCGAGCTCTACTACGGCATCTCCGGCATGGGCGCGGTCTGCCACACGATCAACCCGCGCCTGTTCCCGGAGCAGATCGTCTACATCGTGAACCACGCGGAGGATCAGCTCCTCTTCGTCGACCTCAATCTCCTGCCGGCCGTGGAGAAGCTGCTGCCGCAGATGAAGGGCGTGCGCCACGTGGTCGCGATGACGGACCGCGCGCACCTTCCCAAGGACTGCAACATCCCCAACCTCCTGGTCTACGAGGAGCTGATCGCCGACGAGCCCGGCACCTACGAATGGCCGGAGTTCGACGAGCGCACCGCGTCGTCGCTCTGCTACACGTCGGGCACGACGGGCAACCCGAAGGGCGTGCTCTATCACCATCGCTCGACGATCCTGCATGCCTATGGCGCGGCCCTGCCCGACACGCTGAACCTCTCCGCCCGCTCGGTGGTGCTGCCCGTGGTGCCGATGTTCCACGTCAATGCCTGGGGCCTGCCCTATTCGACCGCCCTGGTCGGCGCCAAGCTGGTCTTCCCCGGCGTCGCCCTCGACGGGGCGAGCCTGCACGAGCTGTTCGAGAAGGAGCGGGTCACCTTCACGGCCGGCGTTCCGACCGTGTGGCTGGCGCTGCTCAATCACATGAAGGCCAACAACCTCAAGCTCTCGACCGTCAAGTACGCGGTGATCGGCGGCTCCGCCGCCCCGCCGGCCATGATCGAGACCTTCGACAAGGAGTTCGGGGTCGAGGTGCTGCATGCCTGGGGCATGAGCGAGATGAGCCCGCTCGGCACGGTCAACCATCCCAAGGAGAAGCATCTCGACTTCTCGCCCGCCGACCTGCTGCAGATCCGCCTGAAGCAGGGTCGTCCTCCTTACGGCGTCGAGATGACGATCGTCGACGATGCCGGCAACGAACTGCCGCGCGACGGCAAGGCGTTCGGCGACCTGCTGGTGCGCGGTCCCTGGATCACCTCGGGCTATTTCAAGGGCGAAGGCGGCGAGGTCCTGCGCGAGATCGCGGGCAAGGGTGGCGGCTGGTTCGCGACCGGCGACGTCGCCACCATAGATGCCGATGGCTACATGCAGATCACCGACCGTTCCAAGGACGTGATCAAGTCCGGCGGCGAGTGGATCAGCTCGATCGACCTCGAGAACGCGGCCATGGCCCATCCCGCCGTCGCGGAGGCGGCGGTGATCGGCGTGGCCCATCCAAAATGGGACGAGCGTCCGCTGCTGATTGTCC
>CAZPOS010000004.1:0-58323 GCA_964588065.1 uncultured Reyranella sp. | reverse complement strand
CCTACGGCACGACGCACGTGCTGAAGGATATCGCGCTTTCGATCCGACCCGGCGAATTCTTCGCGTTCCTCGGCCCCTCGGGCTGCGGCAAGACCACCCTCCTGCGGCTGATCGCGGGCTTCGCCCAGGCTCAGACCGGCCGGGTCCTGATCGACGGACAGGACGTGGCGCCGCTGCCGCCGTGGAAGCGCGACGTCGGCATGGTGTTCCAGAGCTATGCGCTGTGGCCGCACATGACGGTCGCGAAGAACGTCGCCTTCGGGCTCGAGGAGCGCCGCCTGCCGCGAGCCGAGATCGACCGCCGGGTGGCCCAGGCACTCGACCTGGTCGGCCTCTCCGCCTTCGCCGAGCGTCGGCCTGCCCAGCTCTCGGGCGGCCAGCAGCAGCGCGTCGCCGTGGCGCGTACCATCGCCATCGAGCCCAAGGTGCTGCTGCTCGACGAACCGCTGTCGAATCTCGACGCCAAGATGCGGGTCAGCGTGCGACGCGAACTGCGCTCGCTGCAGCAGCGGCTCGGCCTCACCACCATCTTCGTCACCCACGACCAGGAGGAGGCCAATACGATCTGCGACCGGATCGCCGTGCTGAATGCCGGCCAGGTCCAGCAGGTCGGCACCCCGATGGAGCTCTACGAGAAGCCGGCCAACCTGTTCGTCGCCAACTTCCTGGGCTCGGCCAACATCCTCGACGAGCGCTGCGGCCTGCCGATTCCCGCCGGCAAGCGCCTCGTCTTCCGGCCGCAGCACGCGGTCCTGTCGCCTGCCGAAGGCGCCGCCCTGCGCGGACCGGTCACCCATCGTGAATTCCTCGGCGCCACCGTCCGCTATGCCGTGCACATCGGCGACAGCGAGGTGCTGATCGAGACGCCCTTCCAGTCCGGCAGCGAGTTGCGCGACGTGGGCGATCAGGTCGGCGTGGACTTGCCCCCCCGACGCATGCTCTTCCTTCCGGCATGAACAAGGTACGCAAGGCGGGCTTCGTCGCGCCGGCGGCGCAGCGCGCCGATTGGGAAATCCTTCTGGAGGAGCGGCTGGGCGAGGAAGGCTTCATCGTCGCGAGCTGCGAGGTTTCGCGCGACGGTCCCTGGCGCATCGACATCTTCGGCGAGGGCGACGAGGCGCTGGTCGAGGCGGCCATCGAAGCCGCGGCCCGGGCCCTCGGCCGCGACGTGCCGTCCTGGGCGTGGGAGCCGCTGCCCGACATCGACTGGGTGGCGGAGAACCAGCGCTCCTTCCGGCCCTTCGCCGTCGGCCCCTTCTGGGTACACCCGTCGCATGTGCCCGAAGGAAAGCCCGTTGGCCTGCTGCCGCTGCGCATCGACGCCGGCCTCGCCTTCGGCACCGGGACCCATGCCACGACGCGCGGCTGCCTCGAGATGCTGGCGACCCTCGATCCGGCCGAGACGGTCAACGCCGTCGACGTGGGCTGCGGCAGCGGCATCCTGGCCATTGCGATGGCAAAGCTTTGGAAACGGCCGGTGCTCGGCGGCGACAACGATGCCGAGGCGGTCGAGGTCGCACGAGAGAACGCGGCCCTGAACGGCGTGCCGGAGCTGTGCTCCTTCTTCGTCTCGCCGGGCCTGCAGGCAGAAGAACTGGCGGGCCGCGCGCCCTACGACCTGATCGTGGCGAACATCCTGGCCGGGCCGTTGCTCGACCTCGCCGGAGAATTCGGCGGGGCCCTGCGCCCCGGCGGACGCGTGCTGCTGAGCGGCCTGCTGGTCGAACAGGCGGCTGGCATTCTGGCCGGCTACGAAAAAGAAGGTTTCGCCTTTGAGCGCCGGATCGATCTCGAAACCGGCGGCGCCTGGTGGCGCAGTCTGGTTCTGCGCCGAAGCTGAGGCAAAACGAAAGGGCCGGCTTTCGCCGGCCCTCGTACGCTTACGCTACGCTACACTACTCTAAGTCGGGCTACGCCGCGCGGCGCAGATTCTGGTTGGCCGCGGCGATCCGCTCGCCCGCGCCCTCGAACGCCGGGGTCACACCCTCGGCGGCTTCGCGGATGGCGAAGGTGATGTCGGCCCGGCACAGGCCGAGGTCCGACAGTTCGCGGTCGCTCATGCGGTGGAGCTGGGCCTCGGCGGCGCGCAGCTTGAGGTCGGCCTTGATCCCGCCGACGGCGCGATCGTACACGCGGCCTGCCCACAGGATCGCGTCGCCCAACGCGTTCGCCAGCCATTCGGCACGCGCGTAGCGGGCGCGCAGCTCGAGCAGGCGGCGGTCATCGAGGGTGAAGCTGATCTTGGTATTCGCGTTTCCCCCCGCCGGCGCAGTTTCGCTGGTCAGATCCTCAAAGGTCCGAATCGGCTGGGTCATCATGTGTCTCTCCTTCTATTGTGCAGCGCGATAGTCGATGCTGCACTGCACCCAGAAAATATAGAGCCTTGAGTTGCAACAATAAGTGCGGACTCTGAAGGTTCGATATGCACCGGGCGCATGGCACGGCGAGGCGAAGCATTTCGCACCCGCGAACGAAAGATTATTGCACGATTTGATCAGGCCCTCGGTGCCGCGTAGGGTTCGAGCCATCATGACCGCCGCCCCCGACGACGTAATCGCCCTGCTCCGCCGCCATGGACGCGGCATCGATGCCGCTTCGCTCGGTGAATTGATGCGAGGCGTCGCTGCGGCTCCGGAAAGTCTCTCCGGGCCGGACTGGGTCGAGCTGGTCGATCCAGGCGCTGATGCAGAATTGACCACAGCCCTGACCAGGTGGCGGGCAGAGCTGGCGGCCGCCGACGACGGGCTGGAGGCCAGCCCGGCGCCAGCCGCACGGCTGGCCGAGCTGCGCACCGAACTGAAACGCCGCGGGTTGGACGGGTTCGTCGTGCCGCGGGCGGACGAGCATCAGGGCGAATACGTGCCGCGCCGCTCGCAGCGCCTCGGATGGCTCACCGGCTTCAGCGGCTCAGCGGGCCTTGCCATTGTGCTGGCGGACCGCGCCGCCATCTTCGTCGACGGCCGCTATACGCTGGCGGTACGCGACCAGGTCGATGTCGCCGCCTTCGTACCGCACCAGGTTCCCGAGCAGTCGGCCGAACAGTGGATCGCCGACAACCTGCCCAAGGGCGGCCGGCTGGGCTTCGATCCCTGGCTGCAGACGGTCGACGGTCACGACCGCTTCGCCCGCGCCTGCCAGCGGGCGGGCGGCAGCTTCGTTCCCGTCGAGTCCAATCCAGTCGACGCGGTGTGGCGCGAACGGCCGCCGGCGCCGTTGGCCCCCGTCCTGCCGCATCCGGTTGAGTTCGCCGGCGAGACCAGCGAGAGCAAGCGCGCCCGCATCGCCTCCATTCTGGCCGGCCGCAACGCCGACGTGGCCCTGATCACGGCACCCGATTCGATCGCCTGGCTGCTCAACGTGCGCGGCGGCGACGTCCCGCGCACACCGTTCGCCCTGGGCTTCGCGCTGATCCACGGCGACGGTCATGTCGATCTCTACATGGACCGCCGAAAAATCCCCGACCGTACCCTCGCCTGGCTGGGTAACGCCGTGACTTTGGCGCCGCCCGACGAGTTGGGCGGCGCGCTCGACCTATTGGGCAAGCTCGGCAAGCGCGTGTTGGTAGAGACCTCGACCGCCCCCTACTGGGCCGCGACCCGCCTGCAGGGTGCCGGGGCGACCTTGGTCCGCGACGCCGATCCGATCGCGTTGCCCAAGGCCTGCAAAAACGCGGTCGAACTGGAGGGCATCCGCACCGCCCATCGTCGCGACGGCGCCGCCGTCAGCCGCTTCCTGGCGTGGCTCGATCGCGAGTCCGGTTCCGGCGCCTTGCGCGAGATCGAGGTGTCCGACAGGCTGCAGGCGCTGCGCCAGGAAACCGGCAAGCTGCGCGACCTGAGCTTCGACACGATTTCCGGCGCCGGCGCGAACGGCGCCATCGTCCATTACCGTGCCTCCGAGGCCAGCGAGCGGCGGCTCGAGCGCGGTAGCCTCTACCTCGTGGATTCGGGCGGCCAGTATCTCGACGGCACCACCGACATCACCCGGACGGTGGCGGTCGGTATGCCCTCGCCCGAAATGCGCGATCGCTTCACGCGCGTCCTCAAGGGGCACATCGCGCTCGCGGGCGCGCGCTTCCCTGTGGGCACGACCGGCTCGCAGCTGGACGTGCTGGCGCGCCACGCATTGTGGCAGGTCGGCCTCGACTACGATCATGGCACCGGCCACGGCGTCGGCGCCTATCTTTCGGTGCACGAGGGACCGCACCGCATCTCCAAGATGCCGAATTCGGTCGCCCTGCAGCCCGGCATGATCGTCAGCAACGAGCCCGGCTACTACAAGACCGGCGCCTACGGGATTCGAATCGAGAACCTGGTCGCGGTGAAAGAGGCCGAAATCGAGGGAGCCGACCGGCACTACCTAGAATTCGAGACGCTGACTTTGGCGCCGATCGACCTCGCGTGCATCGAGCCCGGGTTGCTGACGCCAGCCGAGCGCCAATGGCTCGACGACTATCATCGCCGCGTGCGCGAAACCATCGGACCCACCGTCGACGAGCCGACCCGCGCCTGGCTGGAACGGGCGACACGTCCGATCTGAGCGTACCCCGCCCCGGCAGCCACCGCGGTCGCAGTTCACTAAGACTGCGCCCATTCCGTCGGCACAAGGAGTGCAACGCCCAGGCAACGCCGCGGCCGCGAATGTCGTTGGCCCGCCATGGTCACATCGAGAAAGCCCCTCGAACCCAGCCTGGAGCAACTCCTCGCCGCCGAACGCAGGGCCCGCGAGCGCTACGACCGCCTCGCCGGCTATCCGGACGACATCCGGGCGGCAGCCCATGCGCTTTGGAAAACCGCGTCCGCGGCGGTCGCCGACTTCCGAAAGCGGCACGGCGCCGAGCGGGAGTAGTCAGAGTGGAATAACTGCAAGTAGCACTAGCGCGCTTCACGACTTGAAGGAAATGAAGGCGCTACCGAAGCGGCCAAAGATTTGATTCAAGTCCTTGAAGTCATCAAACGCTCAGGTTCTCAGCTCTTTTAGGATCGCCTCGGCCCTTGCGCTCTTTGCTGGTAGATTCTTGAAGATCACGCCCTCGCCAAGTCCCATAGTCGGGGCCGGCGGATCTTAACCTAGCTACTGAACATCTGGCGGCTCTTGGTTTGATCGACCACATCCGGCGCGACGAGGCCTTCTTCCCGCAGGTTGGCGACGAAGGTTTGCGTCACCGAGTGTCCGAACGGCGGCCGGTCCCTTAGGCGTGTATACCGGCGCGAGCGGCCCGCAACGAATTTCTACCAAGTAACTACGCCGAGCTTTCTGGCTGGCCTGCGAAGTCAGTCGCGGGAGTCCGATCACACCGCCCAATATCTAAGAGCGGTCCCGAAGATGCCGAGAAGCTTCAGGATAGGCTGAAGAGGATTAGTCAGCTCGCGCGACCACTGTTCTGGAAGTTGCGCCACTTATCCGCAAGCATCGACGCCCCCGATAGCAATGAGGCGCCAGCGCCCAGATAGGAAGGACGTTCAAGGGCATTTTGGGCACGAGCGGTTTCCAAGACTCCCGTATTTCCGTAGCCGACGGCAGCCACCTGATAGTCGTAAGCTTCCCGGGCGGCTTTGGCGCGCACCGTCAGTGCCTCGACCTCGCCGGCAGCCGCGGTATCACCCAGGATGTCCGTCGGGCTTCCCTCGAGGTCGGTGCCTTGGCCGGCGAGGCGCGCGGTCTGCGCGCCGATCCTCTGGCTGGTGAGTCGCCGACTGTTCTCCTCGGCCAGTCGGCCCTGCTGCAGGGCCTCTTCGGCGCGGCGCGTCATCAGGTCCTGGTTCTGGCGCGCGACCTGCGCCTGGTAGATCGCCTGTGCAGCAGCCGCGAACCCGGCCTGCTGTCGTGCCTGTTGCTGCTGAATCTGGCTGGCGAAGCCTGCGGCCGTGCCGGCAGCCGACAGGCCGAGCGAGAGGATGGTGGCGGTGCTCATGCCGGACATGTCGTCGTCTCCCTGCGTGTCATGAGTTTGTCGAGTTCGTCGGTGAATTCCCGCTCGGCCGCATCGATGTCAGACGCCGCGGTGGCGAAGACCATCGTCAGATGAGTGTCCGTCAGCGCAAGAAGGGCCTGCTTGCGGCCGGCGCTGGCCGGCAGGACCGTGTAGCCGTGCAGTTCGAGAGGCCCGTCGTCGATGTGGACGATGGCGTCTCCATGCACGATCAGCAGTGTCGGGATCTTGATCAGCACACCGGTGATCACGACACCGGCCGGCACCTTGACGGTCCGGGCGTAGAGGCCGGCATGAAAGACATGGTCGGTCGCAATGGCGACCTGGGGAAGCGCCGAGGCGAGAGTCTCCAACTGCCGGACCCGGTCGATCGCGGCGGCACTCATTGCCGCGATATGAGGCCGCGATGGGGTGAGATCAGCCATCGCCGATCCTCTTGAAGAAGACACGGTTGGTTTCCGAATAGCCGATGCGGGGCAGTACCTTGAAGAGAGCCCCTTCGAAGGGCGCGCTGACCAGCAGACCGGGCGAACCGGCTTCGCGCGCCAGATCCTCGGCCAGCCGCAGCAGCTTCAGTCCCGCCCCGGTCCCGCGATGGGCACGGGCGACGAAGAAGCTCTCGCTCACGGCTACGACAACCCCATAGTGGGGCAACACCGGCGCGAGCAGGGTCAGGAAGCCGATCAGCCGCCCCTCATGCATGGCGCTCAATACGCGAAGCAATCCAAGCCGCTCGAGCTCGCGATAGCTGTCCATCCGGACAGCCGGCGGCGGCAGGCCTGCAATGGCCGACTCGGCTGCATATTCGGCCAGCAGGCTCGCAAGGTCGGGATCGCACTCCAGGGCTGCGACGCTGCTCCTCTCCACCTTCATGCTGCCTCCTTCCAGATGCGACGGAAACGGCCGTGCGACAACGAGAAAACGGGCCCGATCTCGAAGCCCAGCCAGCGCAGCCAGCGGATCGCGGCGAGATACCGGCAGTCGACGACATTGCGCAGCGACCCAAACCAGCAGAGCCACCTTGCCACCAGACGACGGCTCTCGATCAGAAAGGACCGCCGATGGATGGCCACCAGCGGAGACCCGAGAATCCATGGCACGCCCGTGGATCCAACCAGGGTGAGCGGCGAGACCCCCGCCATGCAGATGATTCGACCGTCTCGGTCGCGTGCCGTCCAGGCCTCCCGTGCCGTCACGAGCCCGTACAGCAGACTCGCCGCTGGTCCTTCGATCGGATCGACGGGCCCAAGCAGGGCCAGGACTTCCGCACGATCCTCCGGTCGCAGCGCCACAGCCAGGTCCATTGCGTCCGCCTCGACGGCCTCGCGAATGATCATCACCACCCGCGCTCAGCGGTCATCTTATACTTCCAACTAGATAACGTAGCAGGAGCTGTCATGCTTCCTGTGTTCTTTACTATCGCCGCATGATTCAGCAGCACTGGAATACCGACTGTGTTCCGAGTTGCATATGGTACGATTGGGGAAGAATTGGTGCTCCCAGAAAACATTCCGTTGATCAACACGTCGCCGACCGAATAGCTTAAGTCGGTTGTCGTACAGCACACTACATAGTTGGTGTCATAGAATGCCGGATCTCCTCCGAGATTGCAGAAAGCCGCAAACCCTCCATTGGTAAGCGTCGGCATCCAACCCGTATCAAATGTTCCGTTGTACGCATAAGCGACGCTCGACAGTACACCGACAGCACTTGTCGCAGCCTCCCCAACCATCACTAGATTGACCTGCGGGGCGCTCGTGCCATTGCCGAGATAGCCGCGCATTTCGGCGATGTTGAAGGTGAACTGGCCGGCGGTCACGGAGGGTGTCCCGCCAAACTGATAGACGGGCGGCAGGAGCGTGCTCCCGGTGGTGAGAATGCCGCCGGCGACGCTCACATAGAGGAAATTCGGTGTCGCTGCCGGACGGTTGGCGGCGAGGCCCGTCCAGCTGAGAGGGCTGGTCGCAACGCCGATCGCATCCACCGGGGCGCCCGTCGTCGCCGACCAGCCGGCCGCCGCCGTGGCGACCAGCGGATAGATGGAAGACACGTTGATGGTCTGCACGGCGAGCGTACCGGCGGTGGCCGGCAGGAAGTTGGGCAGGCCGGCAGCGGTTACCGGACCGGCGCTCACGGTCTGGCGGCGGCCCGAGAAAACGGGATAGGCGGGGGTCTGCCAGGCCGCGTCCGCGCCGCTGATGCCCAGGAACTGTCCGGCGGTGCCGCGGGGAAGACGCTTGTAGCCGCCGCTGTCACGGGTCAGGAGGTCACCCGGCACAGTCAGCTTGTCGATCCCGCCCCGGAAGACCTGCAGGGACTGGATCAGCGCGTAATTGTTCTGCTCGGTGGCCGGGTCGCTGATGCTGCTCACGGTGGCTCGCCCCACGATCTCGGCGAGTTGCTGCATCGCCATGTAGATCTCGTCGAAGCGGCTTTCGACGACCTCGGGATAGTAGCCGCCCTGGTTCGATAGCACCGTCGTCTGCGTGTAGGGCACCGTCCGCACGATGGTGAGCCCCGTGCCGGCGGCGAGGGCCGCCCCGGCGAGCGGATAGGTGACGGAGCCGCCCGCCAGACCGCCGATCCCGGTGGCGGCATAGACCGAGGGCGACAGAGTGGTCTCCGCACCCGCGGCATCGGTAACGACCACGGAGAGATGAGCGTCGCTCAGGATCGGGAAGTCGTAGGGAAAAACCGTGGCACTGCCATTGCCGGCGTGGGTCACCTTGCGGTCGGTATTCGTGAGGGCCATGGCTCAGGCTCCGATTTCGAGGTGGGGGATGATGCCGAGGATCGTCGCGGGCAGCGGGTGGGCCTGTCGCACGAAGACGCGGCCGGCGGCGTTCCAGTCGGGGTCGATCAGCACGCGCTCATCGCCCGTCGTGAGCATCGTCGGATACCCGGGCTGTTCACCCGTGCGCTCCTTGATGTCGACAAGACGCTCACGGTTCGGTCCGGCACTGAGGCCGCGCGTGTCCTTGACCCTTAGGACCACCTCGTTCACCACCTTCTGACGGCCCTGCAGGGTCGGCGGCCCGGCTTCGAGATTGAGTGTTTCGAGATCGCACACATAGGGAAGTCCGGCGAGGATCGCGCCCGAGGCCCGCGGCAGGATGATCGCACCGTTGCTCACGGTCGCGTTGGGCTGCACCGACCCGTCAGCCAGCACCGCGAGTTCGCGTCCCTCAAGATGCCAGAGCCCGCCGAGCGATTGCGCAGCCAGGGCCCAATCCGCCGTCGCATGACCCTGCAGGCTCGTATGCGGCGCGATGTCGAGCGTGGCGCCAACCCGGCTCGGATCGATGTAAGACGCCACCGTCACGGTCACCTGGTTCTGGCCGTTGCGCAGGATGTAGCGCGCACCGACCGACGCGGCACTGAACGGTTCGTGACCCGTGGCTGCGAGCGTCACATCCTCACCCGCCCCATAGGTCGTCCCCGTGATTGTAAGCGTCCTCTCCGATACCTCGTTCCAGCCGTCGTATCGGGTGCCGCAATCGACGCACCAAGCGGCCTGCACGTCCCGGAAGCCACGGCTCGCCATCCGCTCGATGAAACGTCGCGGCGCACCGCCGACGGTGCGCCTCACCGATAGGTACAGCACCGTCTCGTCCGCCTCCTGGACAGCCGCGACGCTCTCGACCTTTCCAGCGGTGACGTGCCGCGACCAAGCGTAGACGTCGTGCTCCTTGAGATAGGTGAAGGCCAACAACACGCCATCGGCGCGGACGCACCAAACGATGCCGTGCGGATCCCGAGCATAGGTCCATTCCTCGATGCCATGTGTCTCGAAAAGGTGGCTGGCGAGGATTCGACACGTTGCGGCCGGCCCAGCTGTCGGAACCATAGTCGTAGGCGACGTCACGCACCTTCCTGGAAGATGCCGTGACATAGAGTGCCGCACTCTCGGTCGCGATCGGCGGCACGTTCGAGACGCCCTCGTAGCTCTGCGGCTTCACGGCGCAATTGGCAGGCGTCATCACGTCGGCCTGCGCGCCGGCCCATGCCTTCCACACGGCGCCCGAGGTCCAGACCAGCAGGACGTTGAGGCTGAGCAGGTGCCGGATCTCGTTCACCTCGCGGCTGGCGATCGTGCGGGTGATGGCGTCGCTGTCCTTCGACGGCGAGCTGGTGTTCATGTTGTTGAAGGCGGCCGAGGCCGACGACCACAGGGTCTGCGGCTTCTCGTTCGTGCGGCCGTACCACTGCCGGCCCTCGTGATAGGTCGAGCAGCCGGGATACTTGTCGGCGGCATCGAAGGGGTTCTTGTCCTCCGGCGGCGTGTCCGACGTGTCCGGGGCGACCGTCGTATCGGTGAAGCCCGTGGTGCCGTCCCCCGCCCGCCCGATGAAGCCATAGACCCCGTTCTTGCCCTTGTAGACGTTGTAGGAGTTGGCGCCGGCGGCATCGGCCCAGGTGATCTTGGAGGTCTGGATGCCGGACGACACGGAGGCCGACGCGACCGATTCCTCGCCGGTTTCCTCGCTCACGGCCGTGACGACGTAGTCGTAGCCCGACCCGGCCGAGGTGGTGGCCAGCGAGGTCGGCGGCTGCTGTGTCGGGGCATAGGTGATCGTGGTGAGCGACCACGAGGCATGCCCGCTGCGGGTCAGGTTACGCGGCGCATGGGACGGGTGCGTGAGCGTCATCGTGTCGGCGCTCTGCACGTATTTCAGCAGGCGCAGATCGGCCTCGGGATAGGGTGTGGCGACCGTGTAGACGCGCGCGGCCGTTCCGCCGCCGGTCCAGTCGCCGTAGCCCGACGTGTCGATCCCGATCGAGATGCTGGAAGCGCCGACGACCGTCACCGTGAAGCGGCGGCGATTGAGCTCCCCCATGCCCACTATCCCGTCCAGCCAGACCGCATCGCCGCTCGACAGCCCGTGCGGTGCAGCCATCGTTACGATGCCCGGACTGGCGCGCGTGATCCCGGCGATGGCCACGCCGGTCTCGAGCACGTAACCGCCCTCCTTGACGACACGCATCTTGCGGTCGCCGAACTCCAGCACATAGGTCTGTTGCGTGTTGAAGCTGAACGGAATCAGCCGGCTGCGCACCGACGAATCGCAGACCTCGCCCACGAAGGCGGTGCCGGCACGGGTGCTGACCCCGCCGAACGGATGAACGAACCAATTGAGGCAGGTGGCGAGTCCCACCTGGTACTTGGCGAGGTCGACCCGCCCCTGCAGCGCAGGCGCCAGTTCGCCGGCGGCGAAACTCGGCAAAAGGATGGGCCTTGTCATGGCGCGCTCCCGTCGAAGCCGCGCACCGCGAGGCTTTGCGCCACACGCTCCGCGTCGCCTCCGCACATGCCCTCGTTGGCGCTGTCGGCGATCGCGCGTTCGATGCGATCCTGGGCACGCCGCGCCAGCCGCTCGGCCAGGTCGCCTTTCTGAGTAATGGCGTGTGCGATCGCTGCTGCGAGGCAGTCGACAAAGGCGAGAACGAAGCCCGGTGTGAAGCGGGCAGGATCGATCACCCGCTGAGCGAACACTGCGGTCGCCCTGTCTTCGTTGCAGTAGAGGAAGGTGCCGCTCCCGTTCGAGGCGATCTCGAAGCCGCGGGCCGGCTCGCCCCAGATCCAGGTCGAGGCGCCGAGCTCCAGCCGCCGCATGCGCAGGCAGTCCGACGGATAGGCGTAGCTGGCGGCCCAGCGCGCCGGCGGAGTGCCTGAAGTGGCGAGCGCCTGGGTCACACGGTTGAAGTTCCAGTCGACCAGCGATTGCAGCTCGTCACGCACAGTCGCGTACCAGAGATTGATCTGGCGGGCCTCGGTGCTGTTCTCGGTGAGATCGGCGATGGTGGCGCGTGTGCCGAGTCGGCTGAGCGCCATGTTACCGATGTCGGTGTCGGCCGGCATCTAGCGCCCTCCTCCCGTGACGACAGCCTTCTCCAGCGCCGCCGACTTCTGCGCCGAGCCCGAGCTCGAGCCGACCCAATAGGCGACGATGTCGCCGAACTTGGCGCCGAGCGTGCCCAGCAGGATGTAGGCGATCTCGCGAGACGCAGCCGGAATCTCCTGCCGCACCACGAACCAGAGTGCGGCCATGAAAGCCGCCGTCACCAGCAGGCTCACCCCGACGGCGCCCCAGGCGATGGCCGAACCGGCCTTGGCGAGTTCGACGGTCTGGCTGCGGGCGCTGGCCACGTCGGCAAGCGTCGCCTGCAGCGTGTCGAACTCCATCCGGCGGGCATCGGCCTCGGCTTGGATCACCGCCATCCTGAACTGCAGGGCGAGGTCGGGATTGCCTGCGATGGCCCGCTCGATGCCGGCAGCGTCGGACGCACCCAGGATCTCCTGGGCGATCCCGGAGACCTTGGCGATGGCGGCGCCTGTTCTGTCGCCCATGATCCAGGACGCGACGGTCGGCGCGAGGCCGAGCAGAAGGGGGAGGAACGGCATCAAGCGGTCTCCTGCGAGAGGAAGAGAGAGCGTTCGGCGGCGCGGCGAATCACGAGGCCGGGCAGCGGTCCGTCGGCACCGCGGTTCCAGCGCTTGAACTGGTCGGCGGCACCGGCGTCATCGCCGGCATTGAGGAGGCGCAGCAGGGTCGAGTTGGAGAAGGCCGACCGGCCGACGTTGAACACGAAGCTCACCAGCGCATCGAACTGGCCCTGCGACAGCGGCACGTCGACCAGCTGCCGCACGGCATTCTCCGTCACGCCGAGGTCTTCGCGTAGCCAGGCGGTGGCCTGCTCCTCGCTGCACGTATCGCCCGGCCGAACGCCCCGCGTATGGCCATAGCCGATGGTCCAGGGCTCACCGGTCTCCCGGTTGCCAGGATCGGGATAGGCGCAAATCTCGAGGCCTTCCGAGGCCTTGATGAGCGCGAGCCCGGCTTCCGACGTGACCCGCAGGAGGTTGGTGGGATGGCTCATGGTGTCCTCGTGTTGGGGACGGGTGACCACAGGCGCTGCCATAGGCCGTCGATCTTCACGTCCTGGGCATCGTTGCGCCGGTCGGACGTATCGAGTCGCTGGGTATGGGCATTGAGCCGGCTCTCGGTGGCACCCTGCATCGCAGCCACCTGAGCCTGCAGGCTGCGAACCGCCGCCGTGGTGTCGTCGAGCGTGGCAAGCGTGCGCTGAGAGAGGAGCACGAGCAGCGCCATGCCGCCCCCGACCAGCCAGCGATAGGCCTGGACGCCGAGTCCGTTCCTGCCATTGGCACCGCCTCCGGGCGAGAGTTCGGCGCTCATGCGTCGACCGGCGGAAGCGCTGCGGGAAATTCGGAAGCGTTGCCGACGATCTGCGGTAGCGTCGCGAGATACTCCCGGTGCGCCAGGTGAGCCGGATCCGCCAGGACATCGACTCCCAGAAGGAACAGCCCGCCCTCGCGCTCGACGGGAAAGAGCGCAGCTGACGGCGTGCTCCCCGACGGACCGCGCACATGCTCGGCCTGCCCGGCCGTGAGGAGGATGAAAATGGGCATCAAACCTGTGCTCCCACAGCGGTCGCCCACGCCTCGACGGCATTGTACCGTGCGAGATACTGTCCCCCGGTAAGGGCTGCCCCCCAGGCCGCGAAACCCACGGTGCAGGCTCGTCCATTCGCGAACGTGCCCTGGTTGTTGAAGCCGCCGATGTACAGGCTGTGGGCCGGTAAGGAGGGGCCAATACCCGACGGATCGGTGGTCCTGGGCATCGCAACGCCGTTCTTGGCGGCGTAGGCGTCAGTCGCCGCGCTGCCGCTCCGTCCGATGTGCGTCAGGCCGAGGCTTGTGACGGACGGGAGGGTGAAGCTTGCCGCGTTGCAGTTGGCATAGGCGGTCGCGCCGCTGCCACTACGGGCCAGCAGCCGAATTTGTCTGGCACCGCTGGAGTTCGTGCCCATCGATGTAGTGCTACCCGAGAGATTCGAACGCTCGTAGAGCTCCGCATGCACCGAGTCGGTGGTCATTGCCACGGCATGCGTCGCCGGAACGAAGCCGGTGTCGATGTAGCTTGTGGAACCGTCGAACGCGTAGTGCCGATCGGCCGTGAAGGCCGGCGAGTTGATGGCGCTCGCCAATCGGCGCTGTTTCAGGGACGTCAGCGCCTGAATGCTGTTCTCTGCCCACAGGCCCAGGTAGTCGTCTGTAAGCAGCCAGTTGCCCGCCTCCTTCTCGCTGAAGACGAACTGGTCGACGATGATCAGTCGCGCGAGCGATACCGAGCCGCCGTTGGCAACGACGGCGGTGCGCCAGGACAGAACGTCGGCGTCGAACGCGCGCTCCGCGCCGCCGCGTGACCTGTTGAGGAGGGAGATCGGCATGCTCAGGCCCCGACGTAGACGGTGAGCTTCTGTCCACTGGAGCCAAACTGAGTCATCGCGCTCTGCGCCTCCTTTCCGGTGATTACCAGTGTGTCCCCGCCCGACAGCGGTATGCCGGCATCCAGGGCGCAGGTACCGCCCGTCGGATCAATCGCCGCGTCGGCGTTGGCTCTCGCGCTACTCACGATAACGAGCCGCCGAGTGACATCGGCGGGTACCAACTCCGCCGAGACGCCGGACATGCTCACGCTCGATTTCACCAGCGCGGTGCCCGTGAGGTTCGTCAGTACAACCGGCAAAGGGCTTGCCTCGGAGACGGGCACGGCGCTGCGCCGCACAGCCGACTGATAGGCGACATCTTGAGCCATTAGACTTCTCCTCGCGGTGGCGGGACCGGCCTGGTGGCCGGCCCCTTCTGCGACTAGGGATCGATGGTCACGACAAAGCGTTCATTGGACGAGGACGACCTGGTCGCCGGGCCGCGCCGCTTTGACGGGGGCGCCGTCTCCGCGACCGGCCAGCGGATCGCCGAAGATCGGCGCCTCACCCGCACTCCGTCGGCGCGGCGCGTCGACCGGAACGAGCGACAGGCCCGGCGGGCCGGACCACAGGATGCGCGCGCCGATCGGATGGAGCTGCACACCATCGTAGAAGGGGTTGTCGACGACGACGTATTCGGCTGCCTTCTCGCTGCGCTCGCGCTTGTCGTTCTTCTGGGCCATGACGATGTCTCCGTTCAGACGGTGAAGCCCGACGCGTAGGCCCGGCTGGCCTGACGGTCGTGGGCAAGGAAGGCGGTGAAGGTGCCCGCCGTCAGAGGCCCCGTGGCCACGGTGTAGTTGGTGCGCAGGAAGCGTTCGGCTTCGAGCGGCACCTTCACGCGCAGCACTTCGGTGCCAGCGGTGAGTGCGGCCTTGCCGATCGGGCCGGAATTCGCCAGCACGACCGGAGTCGAGAATCCGGCGTTATCGTCGGTCTCGAGAGCGAAGGCGACCGTCGCGGCGCCGGCCGCCGTCACGCTCTGAGTGACCAGGATCACCAGCTCCAGCGGCTCGCCGTTGCCGATGTCGCGGGCGGCGCCGAGATCGACGATGTCAGTCGAGGCGGCAGTCGTGGTGACCGCCTGGTCGGTGCCGAAGGTGTTGAGCTTGTCGTACATCATGGTGCATCCGTCCTTTCTGACCTGCCCGCTTACGACACGGTTGCTTCGGCCAAGGTGATCTGGTCGCACTTGCGGATCGGAATGCCGCCAAAACTGTCGAACAGGCGGCCGTCGCTCTCGTCGAGTGTCCGGCGGATATTGGTGTTGTTGGTCGTGTTCGACACCGCGGCGCCCAGGTTGCGCTGGATGTCCAGCCACTGCTTCACAGTACGGTTCATGTACCAGGCAGGCCGGCACATCCTGATGTTGGGGATCTTGTTCATCGCCCTCATCATCAGCTTGACCAGATCCGCCGGTGTGGAACCCGCGAGATCGGAGACATCGATGTTGCCGATGCGCACGACGTAGCGCCAATCGCGCACGGTGAGACCCGCGTCCCATTTGTAGTGCGTGCGATAGCCCTGATAGCGGTTGCCCGCGGCGTCGAGCAGCGTCTGCTCGCCGAGGTCCTTCATCGACAGCCCGGCCTTGCTGCCCTTGGGGAAGATGCCGTGCACGGTGAGGTCACCCCAGCCAACCAGCCAGATCGACGTGTTGTCCGAGCCCGTACCGCCGCCCGAGATGAAGTTGTTGGCGGTCTGAGACGTCGCCGTCGACGTCGTGTTGTAGCGCGGCGCAAATCCCATGAAGCGCTCGGGATTGGTCGCAGTGTTGCCGTAGAACAGCACGCCAGCGAGCTGCTGCGTCAACCCCTCCAGAAAGGCGCGATCCTCGGAGAGGCGATAGGCTGCCGTGTTGCCATTGAGATCGGCCAGAGCCTTGTCGATCTCCGAATAGGTCTCCAGCATGCCGCAGGAATCGGTGATCTGGGTGCTCGTGCTCTTGGTCGGCACGATACCCTCGTTGAACCGGCGCCAGGTGCCGGTCGGCAGCGACGTCTGCACGCTGGTGCGATGGCCGGTGGGCAGGTTGCCCTCGTTCCACACCATGTCGTCGGTGATTTCGTTCATCTGCGCCAGCAGACCGATCACCTGCGCGATGCTGCCACTGGGATCGATGACCTTGGACCAGTCGGCCAGGGTCGGATTGGTCACGGAAAGTGTTGCCATGGAGCTTGGTTCCTAGTTGTGCTGCGAGTTCGGGTAGAGGGACTTCGGGTCCAGTGCGCCGCTGCCGCGACCGGCATTGCCGGCCACGAACGAGTCGTCCTTGATGCTGCGGGCGACCTTCACCAGTCCCCGGATCAGCCCGGGATGGTTGGTGAGGCCCAACCCTTCGAGGTAGGTGATCGTCTGGCGGTCGAAGACCCGAGCGAGCGCGCTCCGCGCTTGGCCCAGCGACTCCGGCGAGAACTCCTTCTCCGCGGTCGCGCGCCATTCGCTGGTCTGCTTCTTCCAGGTCGCGATCGAGTGCTCGTTGACCGCCCGCGCGATCTCCTTGTCACGCTCGATGGTGAAGTCGATCAGTCGTTGCGCCGTCTCCGGCATGATCTTCTCGGCGTCGAACAGCTTGAGGGCGTCGGCGAACACCGGATCGTCGGCGCGATAGCCGCCCGGCAAGGCGAGTCCCGAATAGTCGGTCGAAGCCTGGAAGGCGGGCCCGCTCTCGGCGTCGGAAGCCGACGGTGCCAGCGCCGCCGACGCGTCGCCCTCCGGAGCCTGAAGCAGGGTGGGCGCTGTGCCCGGCTCCGCCGGCACCGTCTTGTCGATCATCTCAGCCATCGTTCTGCTCCTCCGCGGCCCAGGCCGCCAATTCGGCTTCCATTTGGTTGAAGCGGGCTTCCGCGCTCATCAGCTCGGTCATGTCCGGCGCGTGGCGCTCGAGTGCGCCCAGGAGCTCGATCCCGATGCTGCGGCGTCCGGCGCGGAAGTCCTGATGACGCTGCGCTTCGAGGCCACCGGGCACATAGCCGTCGCTGCGGATGTCGCAGAGGCCAAGCAACCCATGAATGAAGCGCCGACCGCTCTCCGTCGCCATCACCGTGCACAGATCGTCGGCCACGCGCTCCTGCGTCTGCTTCTCCCGTCGCTCGGCCTCGCGGACCTGCCTGGCATCGTTCGGATCGTGCATGGCTCAGACTCCCAGTACGGATTGAAGGGCATTGCGGCCGCCGCCAACCTCGGTCTCGCTGAGCGTCTTGGCGCCTTCGGCTAATGCCCCCGCCATTTGCAAAGCCTGCGCGGCTTCGGCGCGAAGCGCGCGGGCCGCCCGCAATTGCGCGACCATGTCGTCGGCCAAAGTGATCGACGCCGGTGCGCCGAGCTTGTCGGCATAGACGTCGATGCTCTCGTCGGCGTTCAGCTTGTCCAGCACCTCGGGCCGGGTGGCGGCGATACCGCCAGCGAAGGCCCAGAGACGTTCGACGGAGCCGAGATCGGCCGCCTTCTGCGCCTGTGCCAAGATTGAGATCAGTTCGACGTCAAGCGGATAGCCGTGCAGGTCAGGGGGTGGTTCACTGAACAAACCGTGCTCAGCCATGATCGCGAAGGTCCGCTGGACGAGCGGCTGCAGCAGGTCGTCGTGCAGATTCTCGAGCACCGGACCCAGCATCTGCATCTTCTCCTCGCGCCGCGCGCTGATCTCGATCTGGCTGCGCGGCTGCACGCCGTCCATGTCCGAAATCATCAGGAAAAGGTCCGCGAAGAAGGCCGACTTGATGGTGGCTTGGGTGCGCAGGACCAGACGCTCGACCTCGGCGATGGCGCCGGGAGCCGTCTGGTAGAGCGGCCACATCCCCGCTCCCCTTTCTTGCGTGGTGAAATAGTTGATGGCGCCGGGAAGCACCGACGACGGCGAGCCACGCAGGCTGACATGCGCGCCCATCGGCGGATTCACATGCTTGTCGACGGCGTTGTGCTCGCGCTTCTTGAGGATCTGCAGCGACTTCACGTCGGGCAGCGCGTCGTGGCCAGGCCCCTTAGAGTAGGCATCGTTGCCGATCGGCGCCCAGCGCGGCGTGAGCGCCGGGAACTGCGAATACCCGCCGCAATGAATGAACTCGCCTTCCGCCTGGCCTCCGCCTTCGCGCCAGTAGACCGAGCGGAACTTCTTTCCAGCGGCGTCGAGCCGGCCGTCTTCATAGCCCGTATTCGGCTCGATCAGGTGCAGCAGGGCGATCTCGGTATCGGCATCATCGCCGTGCGCCCGCTCGGAGATGTCGGCAATGCCATGATCCGGCCAACGCGCCTCGATCTGCCGATAGGAATACATGAAGCGCCGCGCCAGCGTGTCGACCCGGCCGCGCCAATCGAGGCCCAGCCAGTACTCGCCGGTGGACAACGTGTAGAGACGAATCACGTCCTCGCGGTCGAACTCGACGATCGCGCAGCCGGTCCCAAACTGGCCCAGCTCCTCATAGATGAGCGGCAGCGCCGAGTAGAGGTTCCCGGCGTTGAACACCATGCGCATGCGCTCGGCGCAATCGTCGAGCCAGACCTTCACGGGCGCCAGCGACGCCACGCGACGGTCGGGAATGGAGAGCCGGAACCACGGCCGCGCCGGCGAGGTGACACCCGACATCAGCCCGGCCACCAGCGTGCGCAGCGCAAAGAGGGCCGTCGGGTCGAGGATGGCAGCATTACTCTGCGCGCCGCGGCCGCCCTGATTGGGCGACGAGAAGAACTGGCCGCGGCGCGGATTGACGAAGCGCGAGAGTTCGCGCCAACCCGGCTCCCAGGACTGGCGCTGGCGCTTCAGGACGTTGAGGCGTGCGTCGATGTGATGGCGGAGGGCGGGATCGCGAGCCATCGTTCAGGCTCCCAGGATCGTCTTGCCGCGCGCGGCAGTGGTCGATGCGGTGTCGGTGAGCCCGAGCCCGCCGGTCGTGATCGTCGAAGCATAGCCTGCCATCGCGGCTGCGCGCTTCTTCTGCGCATCGCGCGCCTCGCGCACCGACGGGTCGACCATCGACGGGGCGGGCTCGGGGGCCGGCGGCAGAGCCGGCGGCGACATCGGGGGAAAAGCGGCCTGGCCGCCACCAAAAATACCCAAGGGCGTCTCTCCTGTGAGAAGCGAGCCCTTGAGTTACTGATGGACCGGATTTTGGAGATGCAAGCGGCAAGTTCTAGAAAGCGGGCGTAACCGTCGTCTACGCCTTAGGTCTCTCCTGAGAGCGACAGGTAAGTGTGCCGGCCGTCCGTCGCGGCATCCCCGCCCTATGGGTTCCTGGGTTGCGCCCGTTCCGCTTCGTCCGGTACGAATCTGATAGCGCTTTCCGCCGCACCGGCCGGGCCTTGCCGCTGACGATCTACGGATAAGAGCGCGCAGACTTCACAGCCTCAATCGCGCCTTCATCGAGCGACGGACGGCCCGACGGCTTTTCAGGACGAAGATGCCCGGAAGGCCATTCACGTCGGTCGTGACGGCGATGAGGGCAGAACCATCCTCCCGCCCGGCGGGCGCCGTCGGGACACATCGCCCGAGGCAGTGTAAAACAACCGCCAAGGGCGACACGGGTTCATCGCAGGACCGAAATTCTGCGGAACCGGCCTACGCAATTCGGGCGGCAAAATGCAGCCTGCAGCCACTTCACGCATATGATCCGCTTCTTCGTCGCTTCGACGATAGCGGCCAGTTCGACGCGATCCGATCCAAAATTCCTCAAAGAACTCGATGAGCAAGAAAAGCATGGATACTTGATATCGATCCCTGCCCGGCCGGCTGCAACCGTAGCTTGTTCTGGCGCTGCTGCGCAACGACATCGTTAGGGCGTTACGGCATACGGTGGACACTCATCACGATCGCGTTGCGGTCACTGGCGCTAGCCGGATTGGGCTTCGGTGACAGCCAAGCAGAGGACGCCAGGCGGAGGCGAGCGGCTCTTGTCCATAAGCCGGAATGGCCCGCCGCTCCGTTGAAAAAATCGGAGCAGCGGGCCCTAGACATCGCGTCGGCCGATCGAGCGATCGCCCAGGATGCCTCCCGGTCGCCTCTGCGGGCGACTGGCACCGACCATGCCAATGCAGTCGATGTGCGTCTAGTCCTTAAAGCTCCGCGTATGGGTCGTAATCGGACTGGATCACGACCGCGGCTGCTACGCTCGTTCCGTCACCCGGCTTGAACCGCGTCTCCTCCGGCAGATCTGCCACGGGGTAGGCGAAGGTGAGCGCCAGTCCGTCGGCATTGTCGGGCGAGGACAGGCCACGCTTCTTCATGTCCTCCTTCTTCTCGAGCCGCAGCGCATTGTGTAGGTCGAAGCCGTATTCGCGGCCCGTCAGCTCACCCTTCAGCTCGGGATCGTCGGGGATTGCGCCGGTCTTGAGCCAGGCGCGCATCGAGGCCCACATCTCTGCGGCCTTGTTGGCAGTAAGCGGCATGCCGTCGCCCAGCGTGTACCGGTCGGCCCGACCGCCGAAGTTGACGCCGACGACGAGGTGGCCCGCGAGCATCTGGCGAACGCGGTCGACGACGCCAGCACCAATTCCCCCTTCGTCGATGAACACTGCAGCCGCACCGTGCCGGAGCGCCTGTTCCGCCACCTTTCCGGAGAGGACCATTAGATCGCCAACTCGAAGCTTGATAGCCGGTACGGAGCGCGCATCTCTTCCGCGGCGGAACCAGATCGTACTCTGGTCATCGCCTCCGCGTGCGCAGTCAACTCCCATGACCAGGGGTTGTCGCAGGTGACTCTCAGCGAGACGGGTCGCCGCCGCCTCCACCGTCTCGCCGTCGATGAACTGCATGGCTCCTCCCCTCGGGAACTCGCCCTTCACACGTACGCGAAAGAAGTCGCTGTCGTCGCCATAGTCGGCCGCCCAGCGCGCGATCTGGTGCTAGTCGGTGAGTGAAACCCTGCGCCCGTCAACCTGGTGGCGCTTCCACCGATGCCGAAATCGCCCGAAGCATTCTCGGAAGCGGCCGCTATTTCTAGTAGGATTGCCGGTCGCGAGCCACAGGATCTCGGTGTCGCGGTCTGTCAGCGCGCCCTCTATTGTCTCCCAGACCGGGTCGGGGATAGCTGAAGCTTCATCGAAGGCAATGAACAGCCGACGCCCCTGGTTGTGAAGACCGGCAAAGGCCTCGGTGGCACGGAGGCTCCACGGTACGGCATCAATGCGCCATGTCCGTTGATGCGCGGATTCGGCGCTGGCAATCGTGGTGGCGGAAACATCGAACCAATCGGCGCAAAGCGACAGCCGCAGCCATTTGGTCAATTCAGGCCAAGTCTTTGTCTTGAGCTGGGTGGCTGTGTTTGCGGTGACAATGCCGCGCGTGTCACGGAACGTCGAGAGTGCCCAGATGATGATCCAAGCGACCAGCGCCGACTTCCCCACGCCATGTCCTGAGGCGACTGCAATGCGCACCGCGTCTGAGAGACTTCCAAGCGACAGGCCGATGTGCAACAGCACTTCACGTTGCCAAGGCTCCGGTCCTGCCTCCTTCTCCAGGAGCGTTCCAGGCTCACCCCACGGAAATGCGAAGAGAACGAAGCCCAACGGATCATGCGTGTAGGTACCGACCTCCAACCCGAGCGGGTCGCACTCCTGCGTAGCAATGGATATCGAATGTGCATCATCGACCATGAACGGCTACTGATGCAGCGGACTCGCGCTTTGCAAGTTGGCGGCAGCCTAGTCGCCTCCGGGAGAGGATCGCGCGAGAGTACCCGCGCATGCTCTCAGTGCGCTTACGCATACGCCACAGTCGCGCGGAACCTCAAACAGTGGCTTTTGTGTCGAGTTCCTCAAGATACTCGGTCTCCGGCTCATACGTAAGATCACCAATAGCGAGGCCGATTGTGTTCATGGTCTCGTCGACATCGTCGCCGGAAACGTTGTACTTGCGGGCGAGGCGCTCCAGAACCGCGCGAATCTCGGCTTCCGTCTCGTCGCGATCGCGGCGCAGCGTCTGAAGCTGCTGGCGGGGGTTCGTGTGGCCAGTGAAATACTGTGCAATGTCTTCCAATAGTCCTCGGGCAGCTTCCATGTCCGTCTCCTTCCCTCGGAGAACCAATGCCCGTGAGCGGTGATTGTTGCGTGACTTGTTCCATGAAGGACACGTCTGGGCTTCCGCATTGAGTACAAAAAAAGGGGCCCATGTTGGGCCCCTTTCGCTCATCCCCTGGGATCATCCCGGCCAATTGGCGCGCATCCGGTCGATCTCCGCCTGGCTCGGCCGGTACGGCGGGGCCTTCGGGTCGAAATTCTTCCAACCGGCGGCACGATACTCGGCACCCCGGGCAACCGGATCGATGGGGCTCGATGCGGCAAGGATAGACTCAATGCGGGCCGCATCGCCATCGGCAACCCGCGCAGTGACGAGCGTACCGCCACGGCGTACAGCCTCGGAATAGACCTCCGCATGATCCTTGTCCGTACCGGCCTCGACCATCGCGCCGACGATGCCTCCGGCGGCGGCGCCACCGGCCGCGACAGCGGCTGTCGAAGCCAGCCAACCGGCCGCAACTACCGGGCCGAGGCCCGGAATCGCCAGCATACCGAGCCCGGCCAGAAGTCCGGCTCCGGCGCCGACCGCGCCGCCGATGCCTGCGCCGGCGGCCGCCTTGTTCACGTCGTCGACTTCCTCATATTCGGCGCTCACGTACTTGTTGGCGACGATGCTGACGTCGCTGCTCGGCACGCCGGCCTTCTCGATCGCGTCGACGGCGGCACGGGCTTGGGCATAGCTGTCATAAGCGCGGCTAACGGTCTTCATGTGATTGTTCCTTCTGGTGGTTGTCTACTGATTGGCCGTGACGACGTTGCCCTTGTAGTCGACCGCTACCTGCACGGGCTTGCCAGCCTGCTGGGCCGTGCCACGCCAGATTCCGTCGCCGTCCTTCGTTAGGCCCGTTACGTTATCCATGCCCTGGGCGATGATGCGATCCTTGGCTTGGGCCTCGGTAAAGGAATTCGAGCCCTTCAGAGGCGCGCCGGCATCTGCCTGCTTCGCCTTGTAGGCATCGGCCTTGCACGCGTTCATGAATTCGGTCTGGGTGATCGTGCCCTCCGTGGCGACGGTCATCCCTGCGACCCGCATGAACGACATGTAGCGGATCGCCTCACCGCCGGACACGGCGCCGTCGCTGTTCGCGTCGGCCTTCTTCCACATGTCCTGGCATTCGGCATCGGTGGCGGCGAACGCCGGAGCGCCGACGATCATCACCGTGGCGGCGACGAGGGCAAACATCTTCTTCATTGTGGTTCCTCTCGATCTGAGCTGGTCGTTTCTCGATGGGGAGCTGAGCATTTCAGCCGCATCCACAACGTGGCGGGGCGCAATGGTTGCTCGCTCCTGCGTAGAATGGCGTTGGCAACTTCACCCCCGGAGGTGGCGTTGAATCGCGAACCTTCAGCCCGGAGTTTTCTTATGACCAAGACCGAACAGTTGATGCAGGAGCGCGACGATCTTCAGGCCAAGATCGCAAGTGCGCGGAAGGCCGGAAGCGGAAGTGATCGTGAAGCGTCCGATCTGAAAATGATGGAACAGGAATTGCTTGCACTGGAGCAGCGAATGGCACGCGCGGAAAACAGCTCACCGGAGTCGACCGACAAATTGAAAGGCCAGTCCGCAGGTGACAAGCTGGACAAGAAGCTCGACGCCGCCCTGAAGGACAGTTTCCCCGGCAGCGACCCCGTTTCGTTCATCGAGGCAGCGCCGGCCAAACCGGGCGATGATTCACATAAGACCCGCCTGCCCTGACGGGTATATTGAGAGTAGGCTGGGTCAGGTGACCCGGCCTTTTTCGTTAAAGGAACGGCTTCCCGCCGGTCACGGCGATTGTCGCGCCAGACGTGTAGCTCGAGCGGGAGTCGGCGAGCATGACATAGGCCGTCGCCAGCTCTGCAGGCTGAGCCGCGCGTTTCATCGGCACGTTGCTCCCGAACGTCGCTACGGTCTCAGGCGGCATGGTCGACGGAATCAGCGGCGTCCACACTGGCCCGGGAGCGACCGCATTCACGCGGATTCCGTCTTTGGCGAGGAGCTGAGCCAACCCGCCCGTGAAGTTGTGAATCGCACCCTTTGTCGTCGCATAAGGCAGCAGCGTCGGGTTCGGAACATCGGAATTGATGGAGGCTGTGTTGATGATGACGCCACCCTTCTTCAGATGGGGCAGCGCAGCGCGTGCCAGCCAGAACATCGCGTGGATGTTCGTGCGGAACGTCATCTCCCATTCCTGGTCGGTGATTGCCTCGAGCGAATCGAACGTCGCCTGATGTGCCGCATTGTTCACCAGAATATCGAGACCGCCTAGATCCGATACGGCGCGATCGACCAACACGCGACAATGAGACGAGTCCTGGATGTCGCCTGCGACCAGGATCGCTTTGCGCCCGGCCTTCTCGATCCAGCGCCCCGTCTCGGTGGCATCCTCGTGCTCGCTCAGATAGGAAATGAGGACGTCGGCGCCCTCGCGCGCGAAGGCAATCGCGACCGCGCGCCCGATGCCTGAATCGCCGCCGGTAATGAGCGCCCGCTTCCCTGTCAGGCGGCCCGAACCCTCATAGCTCTCCTCGCCATGGTCCGGGCGGGACCGCATCGCGTCAGTCTTTCCAGGCATCTCCTGTTGCTGGGGTGGCTGGTTCGTCTTCTTGTCGGCTGCGTCGGCCATTCCGTGCTCCTTGAAGTGGTGCGACTCAAGGAGCACCGGAGGCCGAGGTTGCGACGGGACCCGTTAGGGTGCCATGACCGGCTCGCTCTGAGCGAGCTTGTGTCCGGTAAAGGAGCGGGTCTGCGGCGGCGGCAGTTTCCCGGCTTCCTTGAACTTGGCGAGCAACTGGGCCTTGCGGATCTTCAGACGCTCGCCCAAGCCTTCGAGATCGACGCCGGCATCTCGCGCCTCGGCGAACAGTCCCTCGGACCGCATCTCCTCTTCCTTGACGTGATGCTTGATCATCTCCGACAGAACTTTGACCTTGGCGTCGTAGAATTCGTCCGACGGCGACCCCTGCAGCAGTTCGGCAATGAGCACCTTGGCGCCGTCATGCTCTACATAGGCCTCGTCCAGAAGATCCTCGTCCTCGATCTTCCCCTTGCAGGCGGGATAGAAGATTTCCTCTTCGATTGTCGCGTGCACCATCAGCTCGGTGCAGATCTGTTGCACCAGGATCTTCTTGCGGTCGCCCGTACGGGCTTTCTCGAAGGACTCGAAGAGTTCTTCCACCTTACGATGGTCTGCCTTGAGCAGCGCGACCGCATTTTCGTTCGTGGCCATGATCGGCTCCTTTACATGTGTGTGTGTTGCGTCTTCAGTTCGGGGCGAGATTGGATATCCGACGCGGGAAGCGATGCTGGGAAAGATTCTCAAGCAGGACGCTCGCGAGATTGGTGTCGCCGATCGCGAGGCCCTCCGCATCCCTGATACCGATCAATTCGAACAGGGCGCGAGCGTCCTCGGCTGCCGCGATCGGCTTTCCGTGACGGAAGGCCTCGTCGATGAAGCGTTGCCCCATCGGCATCGCCATCAATCCCTGTGCCACGCCGGGGGGGATCAGCACGGCGTCGTAAATCACGGACGGCGCATTGGGTGCGGCTCGATTGACGCGCATCGGCTTGTTCGTCGCGTCGATGACGGCGCCGGCTGTCGGGCCGATCAACTCCGGCACCTGACCGGCTTTCGTGAAGTCACCAACCATCGTCTTGACCAGGCCCGCGTCAACGCCATCGCCAACGAGGATCGCGATCTTGCGGCCCCTCACCAACGGCGGTGGCTTGTCCATAGAAAGCGCCGGCGAGCGCAGTTCGGCGGCTTTCGGGTTGAGCGGGCCAGAGGGCGTCGGCGCCGACGGCGTCGGGGCCTCGGATGTACCGGCCGGCGAGACCTCGATGCCGGTGGCGGCTGAGACCATGTCGGCCAGCTGCGGGGAAATATTGCACAGCAGCTCGTTCATGACCCGGTTCCGCACACTCTGATCCACGACCATGTTGAGCTCGAACGAGAACGCCGCGGCGATATGGTCCTTCTCCCAGTCGCTCATGCTGTTCCAAAACATCGTCGCCTGGCTGAAATGGTCGCTGAAGCTCTCGCTGCGCTGGCGCAGCTTGGCCCCCGCCTCCTGAACGGTCACCGAGCGGAACGCCGCCGCAGCCGTGGGCGAGTGCATGGGGCAGCCTCCGCCCAGGCTGTTGGGAAAATACGACACCTTGCCCGGGTTGATTGTGATGCGGCCGAATCCGTCGCGCTGGTTGTTGTCCACCGGCCGCAGGGAGCGGTTGATCGGCAACTCATGGAAATTCGGCCCGACGCGGCGGAGTTGCGTGTCGATATAGGAGAAGAGCCGCCCCTGAAGTAGCGGATCGTTGGTGAAATCGATGCCAGGCACGACATGGCCAGTGTGAAAGGCGACCTGTTCGGTTTCCGCGAAGAAGTTGTCCGGGTTCCGGTTCAGGGTGAGCTTGCCGACCCTGCGAATCGGCACCAGCTCCTCGGGGATGATCTTGGTGGCGTCGAGCAGATCGAAATCGAACTTGTGCTCATCAGCCGGCTCGACGACCTGCAAACCAAGTTCCCATTCCGGGAAGTCTCCTCGTTCGATCGCCTCCCAGAGGTCGCGGCGGTTGAAGTCCGGATCCCGCCCCATCAGCAGGTTGGCCTCGTCCCATACCAGCGAGCACACGCCCTTCAGCGGCTTCCAGTGGAACTTGACGAAGCGCCAACCTCCCTCGGCATCGACGAGCCGGAAGGTGTGGACGCCGAAACCCTCCATCGTGGCGTAGCTGCGCGGCAGCGCCCTGTCGCTCATGGCCCACATCAGCATGTGGGCGCTCTCGGGAGTCAGCGACACGAAATCCCAGAAGGTGTCGTGCGCCGACTGCGCTTGGGGAATCTCGTTGTGGGGCTCGGGTTTCACCGCATGGATCAGGTCCGGGAACTTGTTGGCGTCCTGGATGAAGAACACGGGCATGTTATTGCCAACCAAGTCCCAGACGCCTTCTTGTGTATAGAACTTCACGGCGAAGCCGCGGACGTCGCGCGGCGTATCGGCCGAACCGCGAGAGCCGGCGACGGTCGAGAAGCGCACGAAAACCGGCGTCTGCACCTTCGGATCACGAAGGAGCTGCGCACACGTCAACTCGGACAGGTCCTCATAGACCTGGAACACGCCGTGCGCCGCCGCGCCACGCGCGTGCACGACGCGCTCGGGAATCCTCTCATGGTCGAAATGCGTGATCTTCTCACGCATGAGTATGTCTTCCAGCAGTGTGGGGCCGCGAACACCCGCTTTCAGGGAATTCTGGTCGTCGCTGACCGCAACGCCCTGATTCGTTGTCAGAACGTCGCCGGGAGGCATCGTGTCGGATTGGATAGAACTCGTCTTGGCCGTTTCCTGTCGCCCAGCATTTGGCTTGTCGAGGGGCGTATCCTGCCCTGCCGTGCGCGAAGAGGGAGGCGCCATCGGCGGCGCTACAGGCTTTCTGGCCATCTGGGATTCCGTTCAGTTGTGCGTGGGGAGCTCGCCTGCAACGGGTGTCTGCAAGATCGGTTGCACCGGCTCCACCGACAGGTCTATCGGCTAGCGATCGCCCCAGCGCAGCGTCTGCTCGGCGGCGGCGCGTTCGCGCTCCCGGCGGCGCCGCCCGGCGTAGCGATTGTCGGCTTCACCGCCTACCACGACGAGGCGTTCATGACACTTCGCCGTGAGGACGAATGTGCGCCGGCTTGCCCACTCGTCTTCTTCTTTCGCACATGCTGGCGCGGAAACGAGATCGGCGACCCTGTCTCGATCCTCTTGGCACTCGAAAATGCAGAGTACGAGGCTCCGACCGTCGGCGCGCGAGGTCGTGGCGGAGTGCCTGCCACATAACTTCAGCCTGGTGGACACGCGGCTCATCAGATTGACGCCTTCGCGTAACCGCTGCGAATCGAACGGGTCCGCCTCTATCCTGCCCCCGAAGAAGCACGGCGCGAGGGCCGCGACCAGAAGATGTGTCCTCCCTGGATCGCAGGCAAGATCTGTCCATTGGACTCTCGGCAAGGCGATGCTCCCGGCGGCGGTGTGCCAGGACGATGACAGGATCTCCCAACAAGGGCGGTGCGGCGGCGAACGCACTACCAGCGGCGAAGGACATCCTCGGTGTTCGTCGCTTCCACCTGCGAAGAGAAGCGAGCGCCGAACAGATCAACGATCGTATCATGCGCACCGTCGCTTGTGCTGCATAACGCGTCGGTCGGCAGCACGACACGAAAGCCGAGATCGATGGCCTGCATTACGGTCGCTAATACGCAGACATCGGTTTCGCCGCCGGTCACGACGAGAGTGTCGACACCGCGCCTCCTGAGGGCGGCGGCGAAGCCGGGACGGCTGAATGCGGAGTTTGCCGGCTTCTCCACCTGGCTGGCCGGTGGCACCAGACGGGCTAGCGGTTCGACGAGTTCGAGGAGGCCCGGATCGAGTTCTGCCCGCGTCATCTCGGGCCAGCGGTCATAGTAGGACTTCCACGCTCCTTGCGCGGCTTGCGGAGAGGCAGGCGGGGAAAACCGCGTAAAAATGGTTCGGACGGCGTGGCGGGATGCGATCTCGACGACCGCCGGCAGGACACGCGGCAGCCAAGGCACCCGCCACGGCGTGTGGTCGGCGAACAGGCGTTGCATGTCGATACACAGGTGCACGACCGCGTCGCCTTTCAGTAGGAATGTCGTGCCCTTTAGTTGTGTCCCCATCGCAGGCGCTGGTCCTCTGCGTCCCGGGACGCGGCCCTGGCGCGCCGGCCCGCGCCGCGGCCATCGGGTTGGCCGGCAATGGCGAGCAGAGCCTCATGCGTCGACTCGTCCAGCAGAAAGTGACGACGGCCGCGCCACAGAGAGGCCTCCACCTCGCGACCGCCCATCAGTTCGCCAAGTCGCACGAAGTCGTCGGACTCCTTAACCACGCATTGAATCCTCAGGCTGTTCCCTTCACGCGAGGGCTGGACGGCGAAAGGCCCCTTCAATTTCAGATGGCTGCAGGTGCGGACGACCAGGTTGGCGGCGAACCTGAGGCGGGCGCTGTCGAATGGATCGTCTTCGCGGCGTCCCCCCGCGAATCCCGGCCCGAGTTCACCGACGACCAGAAACGCCGTACTGGGAGAGCTGGCGAGATCGGTCCAGGCGAAACGCGGCATCGGCGATGGCTCCTCGCGGTAGACGGCTAGGGATTGCTACGAGCACCCGACGCGATGGGCAATATCGGCCTCTTCCTGCGAACTGGGCGACGCTCGGAAGGTAGTGGGGCTTCACGACGCTCGCGCAACAGGCGATCCAGGAGCGACTGGCGCCGTCGCACCTCGCCCAGTGCGCGCAGCGAGGCCACTTCGGAGCCCAACCCCATATGGATGATATCTGTCGGCAACTTCCCCTCCTCACGCTGGCAAGCGATCGGGCAAAGCCCGGGCCATCATGCAAACGAGGCAGCAAATGGGCGGTTGCGCGGAAACGTGTGATATATTTGTGATGTTGGCGGTCACCGCGTCCTCGGCGATCGCGAACCGCGCGCCGGACTAGCTGGACACGTCTCCGCCGGCCGCTTCCGGAGTGGCTGCTTCAGCCATACCGCTGGCCGGTATGTCCGCTTCAACGGGCCGGACGAGCGCGCGCAGCGCCCGCCGCAATTCACCGGCCGTCATATCGTCATGCAACCCCGGCAGAAGAGCGAGACCTTCCGGTATGGGTGAAACGAGTTCAGCGGCACGGATGCATTGCAGCCCGGCTTCATAGCGGCCCTCTCGAAGGGCCTCGATCGCCGACAGGACGTGATAAGCCTCACGCCGATTCGGATTGCGTTTGAAGCGTTCCAGCACCAGCACGAAACGGTGGATACGCTGGCTGAGAGTGAGACGTGTCGCGTCCGCCAAATCCGTCATGACCTCACCACTATCTCAACAACGGCGAGCATCCAAGTATTACGATGCATCGTGGTGATATGCGGCTCAATAAGACGCCGGCTGCAGCACACAAGTTGCTCCTTATCCCCGAACAGACCGGCTTCGCAGCAGCCTGCGTGAAGATTTCGACCTATTTGAGGCAATGGGGTTCCACTGGCACATGCAACAGATCGCGCAGGCAGACGTAGTCATCTCATGAAACCGTGCGGAGTGGGATATGGCCAAAGCAATTGCGATACCGGGAATCGAGGGCTCGCTTGAAGTGAATGACGACGGTGAACTCGTCTATACGAAATCAGGCTTGCAGACGGAGGTTCTGAAACCCGATCAGGCGATCAAGCGATGGCCGCGTGCCGAGAGGCAGATCAAGGAAGCGCTCGGCACGCTTGACTGAGCACTGTCGTGCCGCCGGCTTGCGGCGGAACCGGCGGCGGTTCCGCCCGCCGCGACGTCTCAGGCCGACGCGGCCTTGAGTTCCTCGAGTTGCTGGCGCGCGCCTGCGATCATACAGGAGAGATCTGCCGTCAGCATAACCATGTCGAATCCGCGCTTCACGGCGCCGGCTGCGAAAGGTGCGGCGGCGCAGTGCATGACGCACTTGATGCCGGCCTTATGGGCGGCTTCGCGAATTCTGTCGCAGGTCGCCATGTGCAGTGGGTCGGGATTGTCGCCCCGCGGCGGTAGCCCCAGCGCGAACGAAAGATCGGCGGGACCGATGTAGACGGCGTCGAGGCCCGGCGTGGCGCAGATCGCCTCGAGGTTCTCTAGCCCCTCCTTGGTCTCGATCATCGCCATGACGATTATTTCGTCATTGGCGTTGGCGACGTAGTCGGCGCCACCATAGTGAACGGCGCGCACCGGTCCCGAGGAGCGCATGCCCACCGGCGGATAACGGCAGGCCGCCACGGCCATTGCGGCCTCCTCGGCATTGTTCACCAGCGGCACGATGATGCCGTAGGCGCCGAGATCGAGCGCCTTCATGATCGCGGCTGGCTCATTCCAGGCGACGCGTACGACGGGCACAGTGTCGGTCTGCGAGATCGCCTGGAGCATTCCCGCAACGTCCTTCATCTCCGACAGCCCGTGCTGCAGGTCGACGCAGAGGGCGTCGAAGCCTTGGCGTGCCATCACCTCGGCCGTAAACGTGTTCGGCACCGAGAGCCAACCCAGAGTCGCGCATTTCCCCGCGGCCCAGATTTCCTTGATCTTGTTCTTTCGCATGGCCGGACCTTTCATTCGTCCAAGAGTCTCAGAAGCGGTGGAATTGGGCACGATCCGCACCGCCGCAGCAAGGGTTGCGAGCCGCTTCGCGGGTATCGGCGACAAGTTTGCAGCCGCGCCGTCCGGTTAACCGGTGTAGGTGGAACGCCGTTGACCGCCGGGATGGCGCATTGTTCACTGCACGGCGTTACACAACCTTTTTCGCGACAGTTCCGAAAGCCCCGTGCGTTGAGGTGACCTTCATCACGATCACACATGTCTGCAGGATCGCCAAGGCGAGCACCTGTGCTTCCTTCCGCGCCCCTCACGGTGGATGCCGCACCGGCCCGACATCGCTCGGTTCGACAAGTGCCGTCAACATGGCGGACAGAAGGTGGGAGCAGGCCTGCTGCCTGCTTCGCCTTCCCATCTCACGGGGCATCGCTAGAAAATGACCCTTCGTGGCGATTCCGTTTTTGCTGCCGACTGGATCCGACCTCTGGTCGATCCGCAGGCTTTTGCACACGAGCAGCGCTGCCTCAGCTATGCTTGGACGTTTCTCGGCTTCACAGAAGACGTAGCAAGGGACGGCGACTGGTTCCGTGCCTCGCTGGCAACCCGGTCGGTCTTTGTGCAGCGTTTCGGGGCGGAGTTGAAGGGCTTCGAGAATGTCTGCGCCCATCGCTTCCACCCTTTGCGAACAGCTGACAGGGGAAATGGCGCTATCGTCTGCGGTTTCCATCACTGGCGATACGACCGCGACGGGACCGCGATCGGCATCCCGAAATGTCAGGAGAATTTCGGCACTGTCTCGCGCTCACTCGGCGCACGGCTGAACCCGATTGAGATTGAAACCTGCGGAGGGATGATCTTCGGACGTGTTCCCGCGCCGGGGCGGCGCGACTCGCTGAAGGCGTTCCTCGGCGGCGGATACCCGATTCTTGCAGCCCTGTCTCAATCGCGGGCAGTTGGGCGTAGCATGACGATGCCGGTGGCAGCCAACTGGCGGTTGAACCTCCACATCAGCCTCGACGACTATCACACTGTCGCCGTACACCCGACGACCTTCGGCAAGAACGGCTACGTGCAGCGGGAGAACATCAGTTATGTTCGCTTCGGTCTCCACAGCGCCTTTCTCGATACGCGCAAGCCCGAAGCATTCTCGGAGATGGCCGCCGCCTGCGCCGACGGATCCTTTCAGCCGGCACACTACTGCATATTCCAGATCCTGCCGAACCTGATCGTGGCCCTGTTCCGGTCGGACGCCAGTTTCTTCCACTGTTACTTCCAGCAATCGGAACCTGTGTCCCACGATCGATCGATTCAGCGAATCCGCCTCCGTCCTGCACCCATCCCGGCCGGTGCTCCCTGGTCTGTCCGCTGGACCCGGATGCTGACCGATCCAATCCGAAATAGAATACTGCCCCACTACGTCCGCCGCGTCGGGCGCGAGGACAATCAGGCCTGCGAGCGCCTGCAGCAGGTTGCTCATCAGGTCGACAGAGCACCCTTCCTGTCTGCCCTCGAGGAACGCGTTGGCTGGTTTGAAGGGGCCTACCGGCAGCTCATCGCCGAAGGGGAAGACCTGCTGAGAGGGGAAATGCCCAAGGCGCCCCCCGCGTCCTGAAGGCTCAGTCCGCCGATCCTCGGCGCGAACGGGCCCGGAACAGGTTGATCTTGCGATAGGCGGGATTACCGGTGACTTCGCGGCCGACCCAGGGTGGCAAGAGCACCGGGCAGTCGATGCGCGGGAGTTCGACCTCCGCCAGGACCACGTCCGCCATGACGCCCTCATACGCGTCGACCTGCCACAGGAACCCCTGATGGGACACGAACGACCGGATCTTGCCGATCACGTTGCCGTCGCAATGCTTCGCCAACAATTCCTCCGCATCTGGGAGGGGAATGGGATACTCGAACTCCGCATTCACGCCGGGCGACGTCCGCGCCTTGACGGTGAGAGTCGCTTGACCGTCGCAGATGCGCACCCTGACCTTGCGGCTGCCCGTCATGGCGACCAAGCCATCTTTGAGATGCTCCTTGCGCACGATCCGGGTGCGCCACTCCTCGCTCGTGACGAGGAACTTGCGCTCTATTTCGGTTGCCATGCGCGCGGGAAATAGGCCCCGCGCATCTCGACCGCAACGCGACAAGTAGGACCAGCCCGGGCCCGCGGTTACGCTCCGACCGTCTCGGGCAGGGGCAGGTCGACCCGGACCTGATACGAATCGAGCCACTTGCGCGCCTTGTGCCGCTCTTTGAACACGCGCATGGGCCGGCTGGCAGCGGCAAGGACGCCGAGCACCCGGGCAATCTGCTCGTACTTATCCTCGGCGAACACCACCGCCAGTGGTCCATGTGGCCCCCGCCCGGCATGCAGCCCCCGGAGACGCACCCCGATTCTCAGGACTTCCTGATCGGTCATATTGGTGCTTCCTCGCAGACCGTCGAAAAGCTTGCGAAAGTGAAACCCATTGGCTCCGACCATCGCATCGACCATCGCGTTGGCGTCGTCAAAGCTCACGTTTCCATCGCAGGTAATCGCGAAAAGCTGCAATCGCGAATCGATGGTCCAGTAGAGAGACATGGATGGTTTCACGCGTATTCAACGGGGATTATGTGAGAATGCGCCGCAATCACTCCGTTGTGAGATCTTATATCAGGCACACCATCGGGGGCAACCGCGGGCGGGCTGAAACGTTGCAATAACTCGGGATCGCGTCAGATTGGTTAGGTGCCCGAAGGAACTGCTGGAGCCCTTGGGTGAACGAGTCCGTGCGAAGCGTCGATCTCACGAACTGTGACCGTGAACCGATCCATATACTCGGCGCGATCCAACCCATCGGCTTTTTGATCGCCCTCACATCCGACTGGATGGTCGCCCGGGTTTCAGCGAGCATCGGGGCCTATGTCGGTCGCGAACCCGACGCGCTGCTCGGCAAGCCGTTGAGCGACCTGTGCACCGGTCACGCGATCCACGAGCTGAGGAACAGAACCATCATGCTGCGCGGTGGCGACACCGTGGAGCGCCTGTTCGATCTGGAACTGGTGGCCGGCAAGCGGCATTTCGACGTCGCGATCCATCTGTCCGAAGGTAGCGTGGTCATCGAGGCTGAACCGTCGTCGGGAGAGCATCGGGATTCCACCGGCGTCGTTCGGTCGATGATCGCCCGTCTCGACCAGTGCGCCGACCTGTCGACCTTTTTTCGCGAAGGCGCCCGCCAAGTGCGCGGCCTTACGGAATTCGACCGCGTGATGGTATACCGATTCGCCTCCGACGGCTCGGGCGAGGTGGTGGGCGAGGCTTCCAAGCACGGAATAGGAACCTTTCTCGGCCTCCGCTATCCGGCTAGCGACATTCCCCAACAAGCCCGGGAGCTCTACAAGCGGAACCTTCTGCGCGTCATTGCCGACGTGGACGCGACTCCGGTGCCCATCCTGCCCCAACTCGATCCAGAGGGTCGGCCACTCGATCTATCCCTCTCCATGCTTCGTTCGGTGTCGCCGATACACATCGAGTATCTGCGCAACATGGGGGTTCGTGCCTCCATGTCGATCTCGATCCTCGTCGAAGGGCGGCTCTGGGGACTGTTCGCCTGCCATCACTATTCGCCGCGCTGCCCCAGCTTCGAGCGCCGCGCGGTCAGCGAACTCTTTTCGCAGATGTTCTCAATGCGGTTGGAGGCACGCGAACGCCAGGAGCACGTGGCATACGAGCGGCGCGCGCGCGACGTCTCGGACCAGCTTCTGGGCGCCATCGCCTCGAACGAAACGCTGTTGCAGGATCCCGACTGGCTGGCCGACATACTGATGCGCGCCATCCCGGCGGACGGCATGGGCGTATGGATCGCCGGCTCTTATGCCTTCTCCGGTGTCACCCCGCCGACCGACGAGTTTCGCCGCATCATCCGGGCCTTGAACGGCACCGCAGCCGGCAAGGTCTTCGCGACGGACCATATCGGCTCGATGCTGGACGGCGCCGGCTCCTTCGCCTCGACCGCGGCTGGCCTCCTTGCGATCCCGATCTCGCGTTCGCCACGGGACTATGTCGTCCTGTTCCGCTCCGAGCTCGTCCGGGCAGTGCGCTGGGCGGGCGATCCGCACAAGCCGGTTGAGTACGGTCCCAACGGTCCGCGGCTTACCCCTCGCCAGAGCTTCGAGGAATGGAAGGAGCTCGTGCAGGGCAAGTCGCAGCCCTTCAGCCCAGCCGAAATGCGCGTCGCCGAGACGCTGCGCGCCACCCTGATCGAAGTGGTGCTGCGCCTGGCGGACGAGGCGACCGCCGAGCGCCAGCAGGCGAGCGCCCGGCAGGAACTGCTGATCGCCGAGCTGAACCACCGTGTGCGCAACATCTTGGGCGTCATCCGAGGCCTGATCCGTCAGTCGCAGCCGCCCGAAGATCCGGCGGGCTCCCAGGCGATTCGCGATTTCGTGCGGCTGGTCGACGGCCGCATCCATGCACTGGCCCGCGCCCACAACCAGATCACCGACGACCATTGGGGGCCGGCACCGATGCAGGCTCTCATCGACGCCGAGACGGCTGCTATCGTCGGCGACAAGGAACGGCTGATCTCTGAGGGCAAACCCCTCCTGCTGAAGCCGCAGGCCTACTCTACCCTGGCACTACTGCTTCACGAGCTAGTCACGAATTCAACCAAGTATGGGAGCCTCTCCGTTCCGCATGGTCGGACCCGGCTCGGCTGGCATCTCGACCCGCGCGGCGACCTCGTGCTCGAATGGTCCGAGAGCGAGGGCCCGCCGGTCGAACAACCGCGCCGCAAGGGTTTCGGCACGACCATCATCGAGCGCTCGATCCCTTACGATCTCGGCGGTTCGGCAGAGGTGACCTACGATCCCAAGGGCATCACTGCCTCCTTCCGTATCCCGGCGCGCCATGTCGTCGAGCCCAAGCCTGGATTCGCCCAGCCCACCCGCTTCAGGCGCTCGGCGCCGGACCATCCGCAGGCTCCTCCGGGGCAGGTCCTCAAGGGGCAATCCGTTCTGTTGGTCGAGGACAGTCTGATCATCGCTCTGGATGCCGAGGATATTCTCTACCGCCTCGGCGCCGACAGTGTCGTCACTGCCGCGACGATCGAGGCTGCGCTCGACGCCATCGACCATGCCCGGCCCGCGCTCGCCCTGCTCGACATCAACCTGGGCGACCGCAACAGTTTCCCGATCGCCCACCGCCTGCATGATCTCGGCATACCGCTGTTCTTCGCCACCGGCTATGGCGAGCAGGCACAGCTGCCGATGGAGCATCGCAGCCGAATCGTGGTGCAGAAGCCCTACACGCTCGAGGCCGTGGCGCGGGCCGTCCACGAACTGATCGGCGAACCGCCTTCCGAACTGGAACGATCTTAATCGACCCCCGCAGGTGGAGCATTGCGCGCGTCCGGCCGCTCTCTATAGAAAGCCCCGACCGAACCGGGAGGGTCAGCATGGCGAGCGTAAGGGCGGCAAAAGACGAGCGGCGCGGCGATTACAAATGGTGGATGCCGGTCGCGAGCCGCTGGTCCGACTGCGACACCTACGGCCACGTCAACAATGCCGTTTACTATAGCTGGTTCGACACGTCCCTAACCACTCTCGCGATCGAGCGTGGAATCCTGAGGGCGCCCGGCCAGACCTCGATCGGACTGTGCATCGCCAGCGGCTGCGAATTCCTGGCGCCGGTCGAGTTTCCGCAGACCGTCGACGTCGGCATCCGAATCGGGCGCATCGGCAACAGCTCGCTGCGCTACGAACTGGCGATCTTTGCGCCCGACATCGAGACACCATCCGCCGTGGGCTTCTTCGTCCACGTGTATGTCGATGCCGCCACACGCAAAGGTGTGGCGCTTGCCGAGGCGCAGAAGGCGGCGGTGGCAGACCTGCTTTCACCCTGAGGCCCGGTCGCCGGCTCCGGCACGGAGCGTCATTCGGCCGCCACGAAGCTTGACGAAGATCAAGGCTGGGGCAGATCGCAGGCCCGAATATGGAGGCCTGTCTCGGGGAGAGCCCAGTGTCGGTCCAATCGCAGCTGAACTTCTTCCAGGAATACTGGATCGACGCCTGGCAGCGATCCGTCCTGACACTGGATGCCCTGCGCGAGCGTGGGAACACTTTCGTCGAGCGCAGTGCGGAGGAGGTTCCTCACGTCCTGGGTTTCGCCTTCGAGCCGATCCTCGATGGCCGCAGTCTGCCGCGGCCGGTGAACTATTTCCTCGTCCGGATCGTTCCGCCCGAGGGCACCGTCCTGGATCCTGCCAAGCCGCCCTTCGTGGTCGTCGATCCGCGCGCGGGGCACGGCCCGGGCATCGGCGGCATGAAGCATGACAGCGAGATCGGCGTCGCGCTGGCCGCCGGCCACGTCACCTACTTCGTCGGCTTCCGCCCGGCGCCCGAGCCCGGACAGACGATCGAGGATGTCTGTCGGGCCGAGGGCACCTTCCTGGAGGCGGTCGCCGCGCGCCATCCCGAGGCGGAGGGCAAGCCGGTCGTGGTGGGCAACTGTCAGGCAGGCTGGCAGATCATGATGACGGCCGCCATCCGCCCCGACCTGTTCGGGCCGATCCTGCTCGCCGGATCGCCGCTCTCCTACTGGGCAGGCGTGCACGGCCGCAATCCGATGCGCTACCTCGGCGGCACCTTGGGCGGCACGTGGCTGACCGCACTGACGGGCGATCTCGGCGCCGGCATCTTCGATGGTGCCTACCTGGTCGGCAATTTCGAATCGCTGAACCCGGCAAACACGTACTGGGACAAGCCCTACAATCTCTACTCCAAAGTCGATACGGAAAGGGCGCGCTTCCTCGACTTCGAGACCTGGTGGGGCAGTCCCGTCCTGCTCAATGCTGGCGAGATGCAATGGATCGCCGACAATCTCTTCGTCGGCAACAAGCTCACTTCGGGCGAGATCAGCACCTCGGACGGCACGCGCGTCGACCTGCGCAACATCCGCTCACCGATCATCGTCCTGTGCTCATGGGGGGACAACATCACGCCTCCCCAGCAGGCGCTGGGCTGGATCACCGACCTTTACCAGCACGAAGACGAGATCGTCGCCAACGGCCAGACCATCGTCTACACCCTGCACCAGACGATCGGGCATCTCGGCATCTTTGTTTCCGGCAAGGTCGCAACGCGCGAACACGCGGAGTTCGCCTCCTGCATACAGATGATCGACCTGCTGCCGCCGGGCCTCTACGAGGCGGTGATTTCCGAGATCGACGGCACGACCGCCAACCCCGCCCTCATTCACGGCAAATACCTGTTTCAACTCGAGGCGCGGACGCTCGACGACATTCGCAGGCTGGGTGGCAACAGCGAGGAGGACGAGCAGCGCTTCGCCACCGTCGCGCGCATCTCCGAGATCACGCACGGCCTCTATCGCACCGTCGCCCAGCCGGCCGTGCACGCGATGACCACGCCGCAATCCGCCGAGCTTCTGCGGGCGATGAACCCCCATCGCCTGCGTTTCGCGGCCTTCTCCGACCGCAATCCCGCGATGGCCGCGATCAAGCCGCTGGCCGACGCCGTGCGCGCTCATCGCGAAGCCGTCTCGCCCGACAATCCCCTGCTCACTCTCGAGAAGGTGACCTCCAGTTGGATCTCGACCTGCCTGGAGAGCTACCGGCTCGCGCGCGACGCGATAACGGAGGCGATGTTCCTCGGGACCTACGGATCGCCGACCTTGCAAGCCGCGATCGGGCTCGCGGCCGGCAACGCGCCGGCTCGCCGTCAGATAGGCCGCGATCTCGCGCGCGAGGTCATCGCCGCTCGCTGGCGTGCCGAACTGGAGACCCGTTTCGACGTCGGCGGACTGCCCGAGGCCGTGGTGAGGGCGCTGATGCATGTGCGTCTGCCGAGCCGGACGGTCGACGAGCGAGGCTTTGCCGTGCTGCAGGCCGTCCGCCAGATTCTGCCCGCCAACCGGCGCATCGGCTTCGACGAGCTGAAGCGACTGTTCCGCGACCAGTACCTGCTGCTGCGGCTTGACGAGGAACGCGCGATTGAGGCGATTCCCAATCTGCTCCCCGACGATCCGGAGCAGCGCTCCGCCGGCTGGCGGGTCGTCCAGGACATCCTGACCGCCTCGCGTAGTCTCACGACAGAGGAGCAACGGCTCGTGCAGCGGCTGGAGCCCATGTTCGTTGGAACCCGCACGCTGCCGCAGGAGAAACGCGATGCCTGACGCCACGCCACCGACCGAGGGCCCGCGCGAGAAGTACGACCGGCTCATCGCGGTCGCCCGCGCCCATCCGCCGCTGGCCACCGCCATCGTCCATCCCTGCGACGAGGTCTCGCTGGAGAGCGCCGCCGCGGCCGCGCGGGAACGGCTGCTGACACCAATATTGGTCGGCCCGCCGGCCCGCATCCGCGCCGTCGCGGCCAAGGCCTCGCTCGACCTCGACGGTCTTGAGATCGTCGAATCGGCCCACAGTCACGACTCAGCCGCCAAGGCCGTCGAACTCGTGCGCTGCGGTCGCGCCGATGCCCTGATGAAGGGCAGTCTCCACACGGACGAGCTGATGGGCGCCGTCGTTTCCGGCGCAACGGGTATCCGCACGGCGCGGCGCATCAGCCACTGCTTCGTGATGGACGTGCCGCGCCACGAGCAGGCGCTGATCATCTCCGACGCCGCGGTGAACATTGCGCCGACGCTCGAGGACAAGGTCGACATCGTGCAGAACGCCATCGATCTCGCGCATGCGCTGGGAATCGCCCAGCCGCGCGTCGCGATCCTGAGCGCCATGGAGACGGTAAATCCGAAAGTCGGATCGACCATCGAGGCGGCCGCCCTGTGCAAGATGGCCGATCGCGGCCAGATCACCGGCGGTCTCCTCGACGGGCCGCTGGCGCTCGACAATGCGATCAGCCTGCACGCCGCCTCCATCAAGAACATCGCCTCGCCCGTGGCGGGCCGCGCCGACGTGCTGATCGTCCCCAACCTTGAGGCGGGCAACATGCTGGCCAAAAGCCTCACCTTCCTGGCCGGCGCCGATGCCGCCGGGATCGTTCTCGGCGCGCGCGTGCCCATCATCCTGACCAGCCGGGCCGATTCGCTCACCACGCGACTCGCCTCGTGCGCGGTCGCGTCGCTGCTGGCGGCCGCGCGGCGAGCCAGTGCCGCCGCAGCCATTGCCTGAGGACTCCATGAGCGAGCAGATCCGGCCCGTCCTGTCGGGCAACAAGGCTCTCGTCGTCGGCATCGCCAACGACCAGTCCATCGCCTATGGCTGCGCCCGCGCGTTCCGGGAGGCCGGCGCCGATCTCGCGATCACCTGGCTGAACGAGAAGGCGCGCCCGCATGTCGAGCCGCTGGCGCTCGAGCTGGAAGCGGAGATTACAGGGCCCCTGGACGTCGCGATGTCGGGCCAGCTGGAGTCGGTGTTCGAGCAGATCGCCATCCGGTGGGGTCGTCTCGACATTCTGGTCCATTCGATCGCCTTCGCCCCGAAGGGCGATCTGCAGGGTGGCCTGCTCGACTGTTCGGCGGAGGGCTTCGCCAAGGCGATGGACATCTCCTGCCACTCCTTCATCCGCATGGCCCGACTCGCGGCGCCCCTGATGACCGACGGCGGCACGATGTTCGCCATGAGCTACTACGGCGCCAACCGCGTCGTTCCGAACTACAACGTCATGGGGCCGGTGAAGGCGGCGCTGGAAGCGGCCTGCCGATACCTCGCCTACGAACTCGGTCCGCGGCGGATCCGCGTGCATGCGATCTCGCCAGGGCCGCTCAAGACGCGCGCCGCCTCCGGCCTGAAGGATTTCGAACTGCTGCTGAATGAGGCCGCGCAGAAGGCGCCGCTCGGCGAACTCGTGGACATCATGGACGTAGGCTACGCCTGCGCCTACCTCGCAACACCCTTCGCGCATCGCGTCACCGGCGGCACCGTCTATGTCGACGGCGGCGCCAGCATCGTCGCCTGAGCGAGCTCATGAGCCAAACCCCATGACCGAGACCGGCTGCATCGCCGTCCTGAACGCCGGCTCCTCGAGCATCAAGTTCGCGCTCTACGATTCGGGTGTCGACGGCGCACTGCTCTATCGCGGTCAGATCGAACGCATCGGCGTCGGCCCTCATCTGGTGGTACGGGACGCCACCGGGAAGATCGTGGCCGAGAAGAGATGGCCGGACAGTGCGCTCGACCACCATGCCGCCACGACGGAGATTCTGGCGCATGGCCAGACGCTGCTCGCCGGTCGACCAGTGCTCGCCTTCGGCCATCGCGTCGTCCATGGCGGAACGAAATTCTCGGCACCGGTACGCATCGATCGGGCGACCGTATCCGAACTGGAGGCGCTGGTGCCCCTGGCACCCTTGCACCAGCCGCACAATCTCGCGCCGATCGCGGCGATCATGCAGGCGGCGCCACATCTGCCACAGATCGCCTGCTTCGACACAGCCTTCCATCGCACCCAGCCGGCGCTCGCACAGGAATTTGCCCTGCCGCGGGAGCTGACCGAGGGCGGCGTTCGGCGCTACGGCTTCCATGGCCTGTCCTACGACTTCGTCACGAGCCGCCTGCGGGCCACGCAGCCGACGCTGGCGCAGGGCCGGCTGATCATCGCCCATCTCGGCAATGGCGCCAGCCTGTGCGCCACGCGAGATGGGCGCAGCGTTGCCAGCACCATGGGGTTCACGGCGCTCGACGGTCTCATGATGGGAACGCGCGCCGGCGCACTCGATCCGGGCGTGCTTCTCTATCTCGCCCAACAGCGGGGCTTGAGCTTCGCCGCCATCGAAGACCTCCTCTATCGCAAATCGGGCCTGCTTGGCGTGTCAGGCCTCTCCTCCGACATGCGCACCCTGCGCGCCTCCGCTGAGCCCGCCGCGCGCGAGGCCATCGACCTTTTCGTCTATCGCATTGTGCGTGAGATGGGCTCCCTCGCTGCCGCGTTGGGCGGCATCGACGGCATCGTGTTTACGGCTGGCATCGGCGAGAACGACGCGGCCACGCGTGCGGAGATTCTCGCTGGCTGTCGCTGGCTCGGCGCGGCGCTCGACCCTGGCCGAAACAGCGCCGGCGAGAGGCAGATCAGTGCGGACGGGTCCGCCGTTTCCGCGTGGATCGTTCCGACCGACGAGGAGGGTATGATCGCCCGCTATACGAGGGCGGCACTGATCGAGAGCTGAACGTCAGATCCGCCGGTAGGTGGCATGCAGAATGGAGAAGGGAATCCCCGCACGGCCTGCACTGCCGCGCACCATCACCACGCGCTCGTCGATGCGGTAGAACCAGTCGTTGAAGTTGAGCAGCATCGATTTGTCGTCGCCGCTCATCGGCGTGTCGCGCGTGTACTGCCAATGGAACGCACAGCCCGCCCGCTCACCATCAGCCTCACCGTCGAGGCGCGGCTCGCGGCCTGCATACCGGCCCGACGCGAGCTTGGCGATGCGCCAGGTGAGCGTGTCCTGCCTCCCGTCATCGAAAGTCCAGGTCTCGACGAAGTCGAGAATCTGCGCCGCCTCGTGCCAAGTGCCCTGCGCGCTGACGGTAAAGCGCTGCTGCAGACCGCCGGTCACACGCTCGACCACACCCCAGCCTTCGAGTTTTCCTGCGAGGTAAGTTTCCGGAAGCAGTTCCGGCGAGGTGCCGACGAAATCATCGATGTTCATGGCCACCAACGACGGAAAGCGGGAGCCGTTCCCTTAAGGGCCGCCGGGGTCGCTGTCCCTCCCCCGTGGAGACGCTGGTGGGTTGCCGGTGATGACACCGGTCGCAACTCGCTGCGAGGGCACAGCATTCTCCGGCAAGCCGCAGGATCGGCAGCTCACCCGATCGAACCTGATCGCGTGCCTTGAAAATAACATGAAGCGCTCCCGGCAGCGCGGGCAGCGGAACTTGAAATAGCCGTAAGTGCCGATGGCCGCGCCGAGCAGGCAGAGGCCTGCGATCCACGGGCGGTGCCAGATGAACAGGCTCCCGCAGGCGCCGGCGAGCAGCACGGCGATCATCAGCACGCGGGCCCGCCGGTCTCCCCAGGCCTTCACGTAGTGGTCGGCCTCTGTCACGACTCTGGCTCCCCACCAGCCTTCGGCAGACGCACGCTGACGCAGAGGCCGCCCGCCGGGGCCGACGCGAAGGCGAGGCTGCCGCCGTAGAGCTCGACCAATTCGCGCGTAATCGAGAGGCCGAAGCCGAACCCAGGCGCCGTCTCGTCGAGCCTCTGTCCGGGCTTCAGCAGATGCGGCACCTGCTCGGGCATGAGCCCCGGCCCGTCGTCCTCGATCTGCAGCAGGACCCATCGCGCCTCGTCGGTCGCCCGTACCGAGACGGCCTTCGCGCTCCATTTGAAGGCGTTGTCGAGCAGGTTGCCCGCGATCTCGTCGAAATCCTGTGGCTCACAGGCGACGGCCAGTTCGGCGGGAATCCAGGCGGTGAAGGCAACGCGGCGCCCGGCATGGACCTTGGCGAGGACGTTGCCCAGGTCGGCGATCGCCGGGGCGAGCGCCGTCCGCGAGCGAATCGCTCCGGCGAGCGCCCCGGCGCGCGCGCGCCCGAGATGATGGCGGATGCGCCGCTCCATCAGGTCGACGAGTTCGGACAGCTTGTTGCGGCTTGCACTGTCCCCATCGTCACGGGTCGAGAGCGCGACGCCGAGCGTCGCCAGCGGCGTCTTCAGCCCGTGCGCCAGATTGGCGACGTGCGCCCGCGCGCGTTCGAGGTTGGCAGCATTCTGCTTCAGGAGCTCGTTCAGCTCGGAGACCAACGGCCGCACCTCGGCTGGCTGTTCCTCGGGCACCGTCGATCTCCGTCCCGCCCGCACCTCGGCGATGGCGCTGCGCAGACGGTCGAGCGGACGCAGGCCGAGCCGCACCTGGAGGACGATGGCGAGCAGGAGTGCCGCACCGAGCACGAGCAGCGACAGGCCAAGCGTCGTCATCGCCTCGCGGAAGGGTCCCATTACCGCGGCGCGTGGCGACGTGGCGACGATCTCGACCGGTACGCTGCCGATGGCAATATGTTGAATGCGGAAGTGCAGCGCTTCGCCGCCTGGACCTGGACCGTCGGCGGGACGCGGCGGCGGTCCCGCGTGAGGCAGTGGGGGTGGCGGCGCTCCAGAGCGACGGGGCGGCGGCGGAGGGGGCGGCAGCGGCAGGCCGGAGGCGTCGAGCCTGCCGTCGCCGAGCGCGCGCGATCGCAGCAGGTTGTCCGGACCGGTCACCTGCCAGTACCACCCGCGCCCCGGCCGGTCGAAGGGCGGACCATCGGCGCTGCCGTCGAGCGAGAGGTCGCCGGCCGGGGAGACGCGCACCGTCGAGGCAAGAAAGGCGATCTGGGTATCGAGGCGCTGGTCTATCTGGCCCTGCACGAAGCGATGCAGGACAAAGCCGATGACGACGGCGGCGACCGCCAGTGCCAGGACGATGAATACCGCCGCCCCAAACAGCAACCGGCGGCCGAGCGACGCCTCGGCCTTCATCGCGGTGCCGCGATCAGACGATAACCTCGACCGCGGACCGTCTCGATCGCGTCGCGGCCGATCTTGCGACGCAGCCGCGCGACGATGACCTCAAGTGAATTGGAATCGGTGCCAACGTCGCCCTGATAGACCTTCTCGGCGAGGTCGCCGCGCTCCACCACCACGCCCTTGCGCAGGATCAGGCATTCGAGCACGCGCCATTCCAGCGCCGTGAGTTTCACCGGCAATCCGTCCACCTCGAATACGCCGGTCTGGGCGTCGAACGAGACCGCACCGCACTCAATGCGCGGAGCCGCATGGCCGGCCGCCCGCCGCACCAGCGCACGCAGACGCATGATCAGTTCCTCGACCCGAAAGGGCTTGGTGAGATAGTCGTCGGCACCGGCCTTGAAGCCGTCGACCTTTTCCGTCCAGCCGTCACGCGCCGTCAGGATCAGCACCGGCAACTGACGCCCAGCCTTGCGCCAAGCCCGCAGCACCGTGGCACCGGGAATTCTGGGCAGGCCGAGATCGAGCACGGCCACATCATAGGCTTCGGTTTCGCCCATATGCTGGCCGTCGAGCCCGTCGGCGGCGATGTCGACGGCGAAGTTTTCGGCGCGCAGCGTCCGCGCGATCAACTCGGCCAGCGGCGCATCGTCTTCGACCAGGAGGACCTTCATGGAGTTCCCGCTTCAGGCATGTGCCTCATGCCGGCTGCAATAGGGCAACGAAGCTGAACGCAGGCTGAACTGCGGGGTTCAGCCTGCATTTGGACGCGCCCCCCTATGTTGACGGCATCGCAACACATACAGGAGGCGATCATGACCACCAACGCCATCGTTCCATCTCCATCCCGCAAGCCGCGCGGCAGGACCCTGGCCGTCGCCGCCGGCGTGCTGCTGCTGGCCGGCCTCGGCGGTATCGCCGACGCCCAGACTCCGCCGCCGGCGCCTCCCGCGCCCGTCGCCGTGATGGCCCCGCCCCCGCTGCCGGCCGGCCCCGCTGGACAGCCGCAGGTCGCTATGCTCATCACGCCGATGGCGATCGCCAAGCTGCAGCCGGCCGATGTGGTCGCGGTGAAGGGCAGCGTCGCCGAGATCTACGGCAACAAGTTCATCCTCGAGGACGACAGCGGCCGCATGCTGGTCGATCTCGGCCCGCGCGGCGACGACCGGGCCGTCGTGACCAAGGGCGAGCAGGTCTCGGTGCAGGGCCGCTTCGATCGCGGCTTCGTCGCCGCGCACGTCCTGTCGCGCGCCGATGGCCGCAGCGAGGCCTTCGGTCCCCCGCCACCGCCTCCGCCGAGCCCGGAGGCCGATCGCGGGCCGGGCCGTCGGCCGCCGCTGCAGCCGCTCGCACCGCGCTGAGCCTACTCATCCGGCGGCCCGAACCCGGCGGTTCGGGCCGCGTTGTCCTCGCCGCATCTGGAGTTAGCCATGCCCCACCATCGCGCCACCGTTTCCGGCAAGATCCTGCACGTCTTTGCGCACCGCTTCGTCGTCCAGACGAAGAACGGCGCCATCCTGGCCGACCTCACCCCGAAGGGGCTCGACCGGGTCACCTTGAAAGTCGGCGATACCGTCTCGCTCGACGGCGAGATGAAGCCTACCGAACTCAAGGTGTTCCGTCTCGTCCTCGACGGCCGCACGGTGACGATCGAGCACGGCAAGCCCCACCATCATCATCCGCACCACGACGACCATCATCACGAGCACGATCATGGTCCGGCGGATCCGGAGATCGTGCTCCGTGCCGCGCGGGCAGCCGGGTACGAGCCCGTCGCGAAGCCGCGCCGCAAGCCCAAGCACTTCGAGGTACTGGGCAAGTGTCGCGGACGCTATACGGAGCTGCACATCGAATTGGACGGCCACATCCGCAAGACCAAGCCCACCGACCGCGACGACCCGAAATGGGACCTGTTCCGCGCCAAGGAATCGCCATGAATTCATGGCGTGTTTGGGAACGTCATTGGGCGTCGAGGTCTGGCGAGTGCCAATACGAATTGAACGGCTCGAAACGATCCGCCTTGCGGTGGCGGCTCTTGTATGCGGGGTCGCGCTGGGCGCCTGCGCCCGCGAGATCGGACAGCCGATTGATGCCGCTGCGGTTGGGAAGCTGACGCCAGGCAGATCGACTTATGCCGACGTCGTGAGCCAGTTCGGCAAGGCAGTTCGCGTGCGCGGCCATGGCAGTGGCACCGTGGCCCACTGGCAGTACCTGAAGGATACGCCGGACGGCACGGAATATGACAGTCTGCGGATCGTGTTCGACAAGAACGGGCGCATGGTCCGCATCATCGACTGGCTCGACAGCGGCGACGAAGAAGCTGCGATCCAACGCAAAGAAGCCATCCAGGCAGCCTGAAGCGCCACTCGATCCAGAGCACCGCCGCGCCCGCGCTGGGGTCCCGCGCTGCGGGCGCCGCTGTTCGGCGAACAGGCGGTCGGCCCGAGGCTCGCCGCTCTCACCCTCACCCATTTCGGTCGGTACCGACGATCTCGGCGAAGACCGGTGCTGTTGAGCTACGCGCGCGTCTCAGTCGGGGTCGGCGGCTATGCGACGGCGCCCGCAGTCGAACAGGGCATCGCGCCCGGCCTGGCGGCGGCGTTCGGCGGCCGTCGCGCCGAGGACCTCGTGATGCGCGGGGCCCATCTCCCGGACGCTTGGTCAATATGGCGCACCAGATCCCGGATGGGTTGAAGTGCGATGCAAATCAACCACCGCCTGCTCGGCCGTCGACGGGCAAATGCATTGAAGAGAGAGGGTGACATGGCCTAGCTTGTCGTCGCTACCTTGGGGGATACATGCGTTGGTTTCTGGCTTTGGGATTGGGCGTGCTCCTGACGGGCTGCGCGAGCGCCCAACTCAACTACAACACCGCCGATCTCGCCTCCTCGCTCGGCTCGCTGCAAAAGCGACAGATATTTTACAATCTGGCGCAGGCCCTCGATGACCCCGAGTTCATCCCGTCGCAGGTGACGATTTCGATCGGCACCGCACAGACCGCCAACGCGGTCAATCCGAACCTCACCATTCCCCTCGGCTCAAGTTTCGCCTCTGCTGCCCGAATAACCGAGGGAGGAAGAAACGCGGGGAATCAATTCACGGGGACGTTCACGACGGCTGCTACCGGACTTGGTATCCAGTTCGTCGATTCGTGGAACCAGAGCTGGACGATGGTTCCCGCCAATGGATCCAATCAGCTCAGGCGTCTCCGGGCCCTCTATCAATACGCGACCGGCTCCTTCCCGCATGTGGAACCGGGCCGCGAGATCAGCGAGGATGAGGCGGAGAAGGCCTTCCTCTGCGAATATCCCTTGCAGGCCTTGGCGGTGCCGTCATCGCCGCCCGGCGACAACATCGCCTATCGTCTCGAAGGCTGCCCGGAGAACGGACACGGCCCGCGTTCGCGATTGATGTACGCCGATCCAAACTTCACGCAAGGCCCCAACTGCGTGATCTGCGTCGATGACCTAAAGTCGAAATTTCCCCGGCTCTATGTCAATCCCCACCTCAAATACCGTTTCATTCACAGCGGGAAGGACAAGACGGACGACATGGTCAAGGTCGGTGAGCACGGCTTCACTTCCTTTTACGTCTGCGCCTCCCGAAAAAGCGACTGCAGGCGTGTGCCCCAACAGGAACCCTTCGATGGGCGCAAGGCGTTCAGCGATTTCGTGCTGTTCGTCTACGAAGCCATGGCCGTGCCAGCCGGTGGTTCGGGGAGCGGCAAGTCGACGGGCGGCGCCAACTTCGTCTATTCCGTACGGTGAGTTCGACGGAACGCTTGACGAGGCAAGTGCGCGTCGACAGACCACTGCATCGCTCTTCATAGGTTTCGGGAGAATGCCCATGTCCGCCAAGGATTCCGCCATCAGCCGCTTTCCCGTGCCCGCGCTGGCCGACATGCCGGCTGATATCCGCGGGCGCATCGAGAAGGTGCAGGAAAAGTCCGGCTTCATCCCCAACGTCTTCCTCGTGCTGGCGCATCGTCCCGCCGAGTTCCGCGCCTTCTTCGCCTACCACGACGCGCTGATGGACAAGCCCGGCAACCTCAGCAAGGCCGAGCGCGAGATGATCGTCGTCGCGACGTCGAACCTCAACCAGTGCCAGTACTGCGTGATCGCCCATGGCGCGATCCTGCGTATCCGCGCCAAGGACCCGCTGATCGCCGACCAGGTCGCCATCAACTACCGTAAGGCGGACATCTCCCCGCGCCAGAAGGCCATGCTCGACTTCGCCGTGAAGGTCAGCCAGTCGGCCCACCAGGTCGGCGACGAAGACATCGAGACCCTGGCGACGCACGGCTTCGACGAGGAAGACGTCTGGGACATCGCCGCCATCGCCGCCTTCTTCGGCTTGTCGAACCGCATGGCCAACGTCACCAGCATGCGCCCGAATGCGGAGTTCTACGCGATGGGCCGCGGCTGAAGGGCGAGCCCGCCTCTCCCGCACTCATTGTCGGTCGACGCGGCGCCCTGTAGGTTCCGGCGGCGTGCGTTCGGGCGCACGCCCTCCGGGAGATCATCAGTCCATGCGTATCAGAGTCAGTGTAGTGAAGGCCGCGAGCGCCTTCTGCGCGGCCGTTTCCGTCGTGTTCTTCGCCTCGACCGCGTCGGCGCAGTGGCACGAACAGCAGGTCGGCAAGGTCGGCACCTTTACCATCCTAAAGATCAGCCAGGGCGGCAAGTTCCACCGCTGCGCCGCCAGCAAGGGCAGCGGCGCCAGTATGCTGCGCATCGCCTTCACCGCCGACCGCGAGCATTTCATGAGCGTGCCGGGCGTCGACGGAAGCGGCAAGACGCCGCTCCTGATCCGCTTCGACGGCAAGCCGCCGATCCAGATCGTGCCGAACGCCGCCGACAAGAATCGCGCCTCCGTGCCGCTCGACTACGCGACAGTGGACCGGTTCATGGCGGCCAAGCGACTAGAAGTGGCGCTGGCCGGCAATACCTATACTTGGGACCTCTCCGGTCAGTCGATGGAGGCCGTGCTCCAAGCCGTCGCCAATTGCACGAGCAGCGCCGCAAGCTAAAGACGCGGCTCAGTCGAAACCGACGTAGCGCACGAAGGCCTCGGCAGGCGTGCGCTCCGATTTCACGGCGTTGGCCGGGAAGGTCTCGTCAGGATAGCCGAGTGCCACGCAGGTCATGATCGCCTCGTCTTCGGGAATGTTCGCGACCTCGCGCACGATGTCGGAGCGGGCGATACCCTGCCCGTTCACCACGGCGCCTATGCCGCGGTCCCAGGACGCCAGTACGATGCCGTAGCACAGCGCGCCGAGGTCGAAATGGCAGGTGGCGCCGGGATCGAGCACACGATCGTAGGTGAGCACCAGCGAGACCGGCGCGTCGAACTGGCGGAAGCCGCGCATCACCCAGTCCTGGCGCATCGCCTTGTCGTCTCGCGCGATGCCCATGGCGGCGAACAGCTGCTTGGCGATATCGACCTGACGCTGACGATGGACACCCTCGTACGGGCCGTGGGTGAAGATGTCCCGCTTGGAGGGCTTGCCGGCCGCCATCTCCTCCATGTTGCGCCGGCGGACCTCGTCGAGCGGCGCGCCGGTCAGGACATGCACGTGCCAGGGCTGACTGTTCATCGACGAAGGCGCACGCTTGGCGTCCTCGATGATCGCGGCGATCACCGCCTTCGGGATCGCCTGATCCTTGAAACCACGCGTGCTACGGCGGCTGTGCACCAATTCCTGAAAATCCATTGTCTCGCGCTCCCTGTCGCGGGCAGAGGATAGCAGCGGTCGTGCAGCAGCAAACCGCCAGCGCAGCGCCCGTTCCGTGAGGCGATCGCCCACTCAACGCCGACGCGACACTGCCGGGCCGGATTCGTACCAGCCCTTGCTGGCGTTCACGATCTTCACCACCGACAGCATGACCGGCACTTCGATCAGGACGCCGACCACGGTGGCGAGCGCCGCGCCCGACGAGAAGCCGAAAAGGCTGATGGCGGCGGCCACTGCGAGTTCGAAGAAGTTGCTGGCGCCGATCAGGGCCGAGGGTGCGGCGATGCGATGGTCCTCGCCGGCGGCGCGGTTGAGGAGATAGGCGAGGCCCGAGTTGACGTAGACCTGGATCAGGATCGGCACCGCCAGCAGGGCGATGATCAGCGGCTGCGCGATGATCTGCTCGCCCTGAAAGCCGAACAGCAGGACCAGCGTCGCCAGCAGCGCGACCAGCGACAGCGGCTGGAGGCGCGCCAGAAGAAGGTCGAGGCCCGCCTGGCCGCCCTTCGCCATCGCCGCGCGGCGCACCAGCTGGGCCAGCACCACCGGCACCAGGATGTAAAGGACGACCGACAGCAGGAGCGTCTGCCACGGTACGGTGATGGCCGAGAGGCCCAGCAGCAGCCCGACGATGGGCGCGAAGGCCAACAGCATGATCGTGTCGTTCAGCGCCACCTGGGTCAGCGTGAAGTCGGGCTCGCCGTCTGAGAGGTTGCTCCACACGAACACCATCGCGGTGCAGGGCGCGGCGGCCAGAAGGATGAGGCCGGCGATGTAGCTGTCGATCTGATCGGCGGGCAGCCAAGGCCTGAACATCCAGCCTATGAACAGCCATCCCAGAAGGGCCATCGAGAAGGGCTTCACCGCCCAGTTGATGAACAGCGTGACCCCGATTCCGCGCCAGTGCCGACGCACCTGGGCGATGGCGGCGAAGTCGACCTTGATCAGCATCGGGATGATCATCAGCCAGATCAGCGCCGCGACCGGCAGGTTTACGTGCGCCACCTCCGCGGCCCCGACGGCATGGAAGAAGACCGGAAAGAAATGCCCCAGCGTGATTCCGACGACGATGCACAGGGCGACCCACAGGGTCAGGTAACGCTCAAAAAGGGACATGCGCGTCGTCTCCGGGTCGATCTGTCGGTGCTGGCCATCGACCCATGACAGTCAGCCGAGTAATACGTATGTCACATTTTTGGATTATTCGAGAATAATGGAAGCGTCGGACGCTGCTGTCGGATTCAGTGCCCTTTCCCAGGAAACCCGCCTCAACCTGATGCGGCTTCTGGCGACCAGGGGTGCTTCCGGCATGGCGGCCGGCGAAATCGCCAGCGCGCTGGGGCAGCTGCCCTCGACGCTGTCGTTCCATCTGGCCGCTCTCGAACAGTCCGGCCTCGTCCAGTCCACCCGGCAGGGCCGCAACATCATCTATGCGGTCCGATTCGCCGGTTTGCGCGCGCTCTTCAGCTTCCTGACGGAGACGTGCTGTGGCGGACGACCGGACCTCTGTGGCGACCTGGCGCGACTCCTCCCCGAGGATCAACCCGAGGTTCACATGACCCCCGCCTTCAACGTCCTGTTCCTGTGCACGCACAATTCCGCTCGATCGCTCATGGCCGAGACGATCCTCGAGCATGTGGGCAAGGGTAGGTTCAACGCATACTCCGCGGGCTCCGACCCGGCGGGACACCCGATGCCGGACGTGCTCGCCAAGCTCCGCGCCCTCGGTCACGACGTCGAGCGACTGCACTGCAAGTCGTGGGACGAGTTCACCGGACCGAACGCCCCGCGCATGGATTTCGTCATCACCCTCTGCGACGTGCTGCAGGGCCAACAGTGCCCGGACTTCGGCGAGCGGCCCGTCACGGGCGCCTGGCCGCTGCCCGATCCCGCCAAGTTCATGGGCTCCGACGTGGAACGCGCCACGATGATCAACGAACTCTACGGCATGATCCGTCGGCGCCTCGAGATCTTCGTCAACCTTCCTTATGCATCGCTCGACCGGATGGCGCTCAAGAAGCGTCTCGACGAGATCGGCGACTCCGCTCACGTACCGGCTTAGGCAGGCAGGACAGACGATGAAAGTCGGAATCAACGGCATGGGACGCATGGGACGCCTCGCGTTGCGGGCGGCGTTCGGCGGCCTGCAGCGCCCGCTGGACGATCCGCGCCGCGACAACCGCCTTGAGGTCATTCACGTCAATGAGATCAAGGGCGGCGCGGCGGCCACCGCGCATCTCCTCGAATTCGACAGCATGCACGGGCGCTGGCACGCCTCCTTCGAGGTCGACGGCGAGCGTGGCCTGGCGGTCGGCGGCACCTATCTGGGCTTCAGCGCCGCCGCTTCGCCGGGAGACTTGGCCTGGGGCGACCTCGGCTGCGAGATGGTGTTCGAATGCACCGGCAAGTTCCTGAAGCCGGAGCAGCTGCAGGCCTACTTCGATCGCGGCGTGAAGAAGGTGATCGTGGCGGCGCCGGTCAAGGACGATCGAGCGCTGAACATCGTGGTCGGCGTCAACGACCATCTCTACGAGCCCGGCCGTCATCATCTGCTGACAGCGGCCTCCTGCACGACCAACTGCCTGGCACCCGTGGTCAAGGTCGTGCACGAATCCATCGGCATCCGGCATGGCCAGATCACGACCATCCATGCGCCGACCAATACCAACGTCGTCGTCGACGCGCCGCACAAGGATCTTCGCCGCGCGCGCTCGGCCATGCTGTCGCTGCAACCGACGACGACGGGCAGCGCTACGGCGATCACCGTCATCTATCCCGAACTCAAAGGGAAGCTGAACGGCCACGCCGTCCGCGCGCCGGTCCTCAACGCCAGCCTCACCGACTGTGTGTTCGAACTCGCGCGGTCGACCACCGAAGCCGAGGTCAACGAGCTGTTCCAGATCGCGGCCAAAGGGTCGCTGGCCGGCATCCTGGGCTACGAGACGCGGCCTCTCGTGTCGGCGGACTATTGCAACGACACGCGCAGCTCGATCGTCGACGCGCCCAGCACCATGGTGACCGATGGCACGCTGCTCAAGGTCTATGCCTGGTACGACAACGAAGTTGGCTATGTCTGCCGCATGGTCGATCTGGCGAAAATGGTGATCGAAGCAGGCGCCTGATGGGCACGAAGGCGCGCGACTATCTGATCGTTACGGCGTCGTACTGGGGCTTCACCCTGGTCGATGGTGCGTTGCGCATGCTCGTCCTGCTGCACTTCTTCCAGCTCGGCTACTCGCCGTTCACGCTCGCCTTCCTGTTCCTGCTCTACGAGTTCGCCGGCATCGTCGCCAATCTCGCCGGCGGCTGGCTGGCCACGCGCTTCGGCATCCCGCGCATGATGATGACCGGCCAGCTGCTGCAGATCGCGAGCCTGTTCCTGCTCTCGGCGCTCGACCCGGCGTGGAGCCCCGTCCTCTCCGTCACCTGGGTCGTCGTGGCGCAGGGCCTGGCCGGGCTCGCCAAGGACTTCACCAAGACCGCCTCCAAGTCGGCCATCAAGGCGACGGCGGGAGAGGGCGCGGGCCGTCTGTTCAAGTGGGTGGCGTGGTTCACCGGTTCGAAGAACGCCATGAAGGGCCTGGGCTTCTTCGTGGGCGGCCTGCTGCTCGAGGCGGTCGGGTTCCGGGCGGCGCTCTGGCTGATGGCAGGCGCGCTGCTCCTGGTCCTCCTGGCCGGTCTGCTGCTGCCGCGGGATCTCGGCAAGGCCAAGGCGTCGAAGACGATGCGCGAGCTGTTCGCCAAGTCGGCGGGCGTGAACCTTCTCGCTGCGGCGCGCGTGTTCATGTTCGGGGCGCGCGACGTCTGGTTCGTCGTCGGCCTGCCGGCCTTCCTCTACGCCTCGGGCTGGCGGTTTGTGGAGGTGGGGGCTTTTCTCGCCGCCTGGACGATCGCCTATGGCGGGCTGCAGGCCATCGCCCCGGCGTTGGTGCCCCGCAGCGCCGATGGGCTCAGCCGGGAAGTGCCGGGGGCACGCCTCTGGGCGGGCCTGCTGCTTGCCGTACCGCTCGCGATCGCACTCGTCCTGAACACTCAATTGGACCTGCGCCCCGATCTCGTCGTGGTGGTGGGGCTGGCGATCTTCGCCCTGCCGTTCGCCGTGAACTCCTCGCTGCACTCGTACCTGATCCTGGCCTATGCCGGATCGGAGAAGGCGGCCGAGGACGTGGGCTTCTACTACGCCGCCAATGCCTGCGGCCGCCTCGCCGGCACGCTGCTCTCCGGACTCTTCTACCAGTGGGGCGGCATCGGCTTCTGCCTCGGCGGTTCGGCGGCGATGCTGCTCGCCTGCTGGATCATCACCTTACTGCTGCCGTCCCACCGGAGCGCAGTCCGCACCTTCGGGCGCCCGGCCTGAGTCGATCGAACCGGCGCTGCCTTGCGCTGGCGCAATGCGCGACGCCCCCGCGCCGTGTCTTCTTTGCGACCGGCAGGGACCAGGCCCGGAGTGAAGACATGCCATCCAGTATCTCGCTCGGACTCCTCGCATCGCCCACACGCCACCTGTTCTTCACCGGCAAGGGCGGTGTCGGAAAGACGACGCTGGCCTGCGCCACATCCCTTGCGCTCGCCGAGCGGGGGAGATCGGTTCTCCTGATCAGCACCGACCCGGCCTCGAACCTCGACGAGATGTTCGCCACGACGTTGTCCAACGCTCCGCGCCCGGTGCCCGGCGCACCCGGCCTGTCGGCGATGAACATCGATCCCGAGGCCGCGGCGGAAGCCTATCGGCAGCGTGTCCTGGAACAGCTCGGACCGCGGGCCACCGATGCCGACCGCGCCGCCGTGCGCGAACAGCTTTCCGGGGCGTGCACGACGGAGATCGCGGCCTTCGACGAGTTTGTGGGCTTGCTCGCCACCCGCGCGGAGGCGTTCGATCACGTCGTGTTCGACACCGCGCCGACGGGCCACACGCTGCGCCTGCTCAGCCTGCCCCGGGCCTGGACCGGGTTCCTGAAAGGAAACGACGGGGGGCCTCGTGCCTCGGCCCGCATTCCGGCCTAAAGATGCAGGAGGAGCGGTTCCAGACGGCGCTCGCCACGTTGGGCGATGCGCAGAGCACGACCATCGTGCTGGTCAGTCGTCCCGATCGCGGCGCGATGCGCGAGGCCGCGCGCACAAGTGCCGAGCTTCGGGCGCTCGGGCTCGCCAACCAATGCCTGGCGATCAACGGAGTCTTTGCGGCGACGGACCCCGGCGATGCGGTGGCGCGCTCGATCGAAACGCTCGGCCGCCAGATCCTCGACGACCTGCCGGAGTCCCTGCGAACGCTGCCGCAGGACCGGATACCGCTGCGGTCCTTCGACATGGTCGGACTGGACGCGCTGCGACAGGTGCTGGGCGGGGAGCCGGAACACCCCGTCGATGCCGTGGCGAAGGACCAGCCGGCGTCGCCTGCGCTTCCCGGCTTGGGCCGGCTGGTCGACGAACTCGCATCGGCCAGCCGCGGGCTGATCATGGTCATGGGCAAGGGCGGCGTCGGAAAGACCACTATCGCCGCCGCGCTGGCCGTGGGTCTGGTGAAGCGCGGACACGGCGTTCACCTCAGCACCACCGACCCCGCCGCCCATGTCGCATCGACACTCGGCGCGGCGATGAACGGCCTCCGGGTCGACCGGATCGATCCTCGCGAAGAAACCCAGCGCTACATTGCCAAGGTCATAGCTTCCCGCGCGGCTGATCTCGACGAGGCGGGCCTCGCGTTGCTGCGCGAAGACCTCGCCTCGCCCTGCACGGAGGAGGTCGCGGTCTTCCATGCGTTCTCGCGTATCGTGACGGAGGCGCGCAGCGCCTTCGTCGTGCTCGATACCGCACCGACCGGCCACACGCTGCTGCTGATGGACGCCGCCGGCGCCTACCATCGCGAAATGACACGGAACATCGGCAGCCACGCCCAAGGTCGGGTCGTGACGCCGCTCATGCGGCTGCAGGATCCCGACTACTCGCGCATCATCCTTGTGTCCCTCCCGGAAACCACGCCGGTGTCGGAAGCTGCGGCGCTACAGGAGGATCTGCGTCGTGCGCACATCGAGCCATATGCGTGGGTCATCAATCGAAGCCTGATCGGAAGCGGCACGCACGATCCGCTGCTTGTCAGGCGTCTGCGCGGCGAGCACGCACAGATCGCGCGGGTCCAGCAGGGCCTAGCCCGGCGGCTCTACATGCTGCCCTGGCAGGCGAGCCAGCCCGAAGGGCTCGCGGCGCTGACCGCCCTCGTGACCTAGCCGACCAGCGCAAGGATAGTATTTCTATGTTTCTGGAAAGATAGTTGACTTGGTCCGCGCGCTGCCTATGTTTACCGCATGAAGCTCGACGACGCCGCCGCCCGCCTCGAAGCTCTGGGCAATCCGACCCGGTTGAAAATCTATCGCGCCCTGGTGCGGGCCGGTGCCGAGGGGATGCCGGTCGGCCGCCTGCAGACCAAGCTTGATGTCGCCGCCTCGACCCTGTCGCATCACATCAAGTCGCTGGTGATCGTCGGTCTCGTCACCCAGGTGCGGGAAGGCGCGACGCTGGTCTGTCACGCCAACTATGAGCTGATGCACGATCTGCTCGCCTACCTGGCCGAGGAATGCTGCGCCGACGGCGTGCGCCCCGCTGCAGAGAGGACATGCGTCGCATAGGTGACGAATTTGTTGCGTCTGGTCTTTCCAATATTCTAGAAGGATAGGAGAGTTAACATGCCTGATTCGATCACCCCTCCGAAGAAGAAGGTCGCCGTGATCGGCGCCGGTCCCGTGGGCCTCGCCGCGGCGGCGCATCTGCTGGAACGCGGGCTGGAGCCCGTCGTCATCGAGGCCGGTCCGACAGTCGGCCATGCGGTGCGGCAGTGGAGCCACGTCCGCATGTTCTCGCCCTGGGAATACAATATCGACAAGGCCGCCGACCGGCTGCTTTCCCAAACGGGCTGGAACCGGCCGCAGCCCGACCACTATCCGACCGGCGCCGAGCTGGCGGAGCAGTATCTCGAGCCGCTGGCGACCCGTACGCCTCTCAAGGACCACATCCAGATCCAAAGCATGGTGACGGCGATCGGTCGGGTGGGCTTCGACAAGGTTAAGACGCGCGGCCGCGACGCCGCGCCGTTCGAGATCCGTTACCAGAACGGCAAGGGACCGGAGGTTCTGCGCGCCGACGCCGTGATCGACGCGACCGGCACCTGGTTCTCGCCCAACCCGGCCGGTGACAACGGCCTGCCTGCTATCGGCGAGAGGGAGGCACAGGGCCGCATCGCGTACGGCATGCCCGACGTGCTGGGCCGCGACCGTTCGCGCTATGCCGGCCGCTGCGTGGCCGTGCTGGGCGCCGGTCATTCCGCTGTCGGGACCTTGCTCGACCTCGCGAAGCTGAAGGAGCAGGAGCCTGCCACCAACATCGTCTGGCTGCTGCGCGGCGAGACTCCGGAGAAGTCGTTCGGCGGCGGCGCGGCCGACCAGCTTTCGGCGCGCGGCGCGCTGGGCACCGCCTTCGCCGCCCTTGTCGCGGGTGGCAGCCTCACGATCGAGAGCAGTTTCCGCGTGAACCGCATCGCGCGCGACGGCGACCGGATCGTGGTCGCGGGCGCGGGCTGCCCCGGCCGCCACGTCGCCGTCGACGAGCTGGTCGTCTCGACCGGCTTCCGTCCCGACCTCGACTTCCTGCGCGAGATCCGGCTGTCGCTCGATGCCGCGCTGGAATGCCCGCCGGCGCTGGCGCCGCTGATCGATCCCAACGAACACAGCTGCGGCTCCGTGCGACCCCATGGCGCGCGCGAGTTGGCGCAGCCCGAGGCGGGCTTCTACTTCGCCGGCATGAAGTCGTACGGCCGTGCGCCGACCTTCCTGATGATGACCGGCTACGAGCAGGTGCGCTCGATCGCCGCCGAGCTGGCGGGCGACCGTGACGCCGCCCGCCGGGTGG